>JAFDDO010000012.1 GCA_019310825.1 Deltaproteobacteria bacterium
CCGCGGCAAGCGGCTTGCGCCATATTCCTGGCGAGGATCTCGGCCGCCCCGTCAACTGGAAGAAATGGCCCTATACCTTCAATACCGCCTGCTATGGCTGCCACGTGAGCCAGCTCTCCACCAATTATGACGTCAAAAAGGACGAGTACCAAACTACTTGGAGCGAGCCGGGCATAAATTGCGAGACCTGCCACGGACCGGCGGTCGAGCATAACAAGATTGCGAAAGCTGCGCCAAAAGGCGAGCCCCTGCCCGATCCGAGGATCATCAGCACCAAGACCATGACGAAACAGGAGCGGAATGACCTCTGCTCAAGCTGCCATGCGAAGGCCAGTCCTCTGACGGTTGAATATAGGCCGAAAGAGCGGTTCTTCGACCACTTTGACCTCGTGACCCTTGAGAATGCGGACTACTACCCTGACGGGCGCGACCTCGGCGAGAACTATACCCATACCTCATGGAGCATGAGCCCCTGTGCAAAATCCGGGAAGATCGACTGTCTCCACTGCCACACCTCGAGCGGCCGTTACCGGTTCAAGCAAGAAAGGTACAACGACGCCTGTATGCCCTGCCATGCAGACAAGATGAATGACCCAGCCGCACATACGCACCATCCGGTCGACGGTGAGGCAGGCAGGTGCGTCTCCTGCCACATGCCCATGACGTCATTTGCCCGCATGAACCGGAGCGATCATTCCATGCTCCCACCGACACCGGCAGCGACCATAGCATACGAGTCGCCGAATGCCTGTACGTTCTGTCATAAAGACAAGGATGCGTCATGGGCCGACAAGTATGTACGCGAATGGAGGAGGCGCGACTACCAGGCGCCGGTTCTGCACCGCGCCGGGCTGATCGAGGCAGCCCGAAAACGGAACTGGTCCAGACTGCCGGAGATGCTGGATTACATTACGAGCAAAGATCACGACGAGGTTTTCGCCGTCTCGCTCATCCGGCTCATTCCAGCCGCCAAGGCCTTGAGCGTTCAGCCGGCGCTGCTCACGGCAGTCAGGGACGCCTCCCCTCTCGTACGCGCGGCAGCAGCCGAAGCGCTCGGCTTGATACCGTCAACGGAGGGCCTGCAGGCCCTGATTGAGGCAACGGGAGATGAGTACCGCCTGGTGCGCGTCAGGGCTTTTGCCGGGCTTTCGCAGTATCCGCAGCTTACGGTCCAGGGAGCCTATCACGAACAGATAAAAAGGGCGAAAGAAGAATATCTCGCGTTCATAATGGCCCGGCCCGACCAGTGGACAGCCCATTTCAACATGGGCAACTACCACCTCAACCGTAACCAACCCGAGGAGGCTATCGTCTCCTATGAGACCGCCCTGAAGTTTGAACCGGATGAGGTAATGGCAATGGTTAACTGCTCAATTGCCTATGCCCGGACGGGGCAGAACGACAAGGCGGAGCATGCGCTCAAGAAGGCGCTCGGGGCCGCGCCGGACAACGCCGCCATGCTCTTCAACATGGGCTTGCTCAAGGCTGAACAGAACGATCTCCAAGGGGCGGAAACGTATCTCAGGAAGGCCCTGAAGGCTGATGCGCAGATGGCGCAAGCCGCGTATAATCTCTGTATCATCACCGCAGAGACACGGTTGAATGAAGCGGTCGGTTTCTGCCGGAAAGCGAGCGAATTGAGCGCCGATGAGCCGAAGTATGCCTTTTCACTAGCTTACTACCTGAATAAAAAAGGGGAGAAGGATGAGGCAGTGAACGTGCTGAATGCATTCCTAAAGAAGTGTCCAGGCTATAAAGACGCGCAGATGCTCCTTCATGAGATATCGAATAGGTGATTTTCCTGGGGCTGCAATGGAACGCAAACGGCTCCTTGCTTCGTCTGCAATATGAGAAACTGCGCAGGGAGAAGACGGGGAAATCGGCAGACGCGGCAGCCCCGGACATTCCATGAACCTGGTGATCTCCCCTGCCAAGGAGCGGAACCCGGAACAACAGTCAAGAGATCAGGGTGAATAACATGTCCACAGAATTGGTCACAGAATCCGTATCCTTCGGCTGGTGGCGTTGCTGCTGCTCGGGCTGGCCCTCTCGGCTCTTGGCGGCTGGTGCGCCTTGGCGATTTACTATGCGGGGCATGAGACCGTCCCGTATCAAACGGCTGCCGGGGCATATGCCGCCTGCTTTCTGCTGGCACTGATCGGGCTGTGCCAGCGGCGTTGGCGATTGCGGGCGCTGCTCGGCGCTGCCGTGCTCTTCTCGGCTTTTCTCCTCTGGTACCAATCGATCAAGCCGTCCAACGAGCGGGACTGGCAGCCTGATGTCGCTGTCCTCCCCTATGCCACGATTGCCGGCGATCAAGTGACCATCCACAATATTCGCAATTGTGACTACCGGACACAGCAGGACTTCGACGTAGCCTACTACGACAAGACCTTTGACCTGTCGAAGTTTCAGTCGGTGGACCTTTTCGCCGTGTACTGGATGGGTCCTAACATCGCCCATACTTTGCTGAGCTTCGGTTTTGACGGAGGGGATTACGTGGCGATCTCCATCGAAACACGCAAAGAGAAGGGGGAGGCGTATTCTTCGATAAAGGGGTTCTTCAGGCAATATGAGCTCTACTATGTCGTGGCCGACGAGCGCGACGTAGTCAGGCTTCGCACCAACTACCGGCACGACCCGCCGGAGGAAGTCCACCTCTACCGCCTACAGGCATCTATCGATGACGCGCGGCGAGTTTTTCTCCAGTACCTGCAGAAAATCAATGCCCTTAAAGAACGGCCGGAGTTTTACAACACCCTCACCACCAACTGCACCACCGCGATCTGGATGAACGCAAAGGTCAACGCCGATCGGGTACCCATGTCGTGGAAGATCCTGTTGAGCGGACGGGCTCCGGAATACCTCTACGAACAGGGCCGCATCGATACGAGCCTTCCGTTTCCTGAGCTTCAGCGGCTCAGTCTTGTCAACCAGCGCGCCCAGGCCTCTGACAACGCTAAGGACTTCTCCCGCCGGATCCGTATTGGACTGCCGGGGATGGCGATAACGGAAGGGGCTTCAAACCGGCCCCGAGTTTCTCGTGGAGGATGACCGTCATGTTTCCTGACTGGAATGCGTCCCGTTCCCATGAAGCCCGGCCAACTACCGGTGCCTTCCTGATGACGCTGCGCGTTGTGGTAGCGGCATGCTGCACCGTACTTCTGATCACGGGTCAGACAGTCAGGGCCGCAGATTATCCCGGCGGCCGGCCGAAAATCGGCCTGGTGCTTGGCGGCGGCGGTGCGCGCGGGGCCGCCCACGTTGGAGTACTCAAGGTGCTCGAGGAACTGCGTATCCCCGTTGACTGTATTGCGGGCACCAGTATGGGCTCTATCGTCGGTGGCCTGTACGCCAGCGGAATGAGCCCCGAGCAGATCGAGAAGGAACTGTTGAATATGGACTGGGGCGACGTGTTCGAAGACAGCCCCGCGCGCGAGGACCGCTCCTTCCGGCGCAAGCGCGACGACGACACATACGTGTTCAAGGCAAGGGTGGGTTATAACGAGGGCCAAATCGAAGTGCCGCTGGCCTACGTCATGGGTCAGAAGTTCGATCTGGAGCTGAATCGTCTCACCCTGCCCATGATGCACATCAATGACTTCGACCGGTTTCCCATTCCATACCGGGCCGTGGCCACGGACATCGAGACCGGCAAGGAGGTGGTGCTCCAGTCGGGGAGCCTCGCCCGCGCCATACGTGCCAGCATGGCGGTACCGGCGGCCTTCAATCCCGTCGAGATAGACGGGCGCTTATTGATCGACGGCGGCATCGCCAATAACGTTCCGGTCAGCGTGGCTCGGGACATGGGAGCCGAGGTTTTCATCGTGGTTGACGTGGGGACCGGGCTGGCCACTCGTGATAAAATAAAGAATGCCCTGGCCGTGACTGGACAGCTGGCCGCCTTCCTCTTTACGCTCAACACGGAGAAGCAGCTTGCCGCGCTCGGGCCTCAAGACGTCCTGATCCGCCCGCCGCTTGGCGACATAGGCGGCGGGAGCTTTAGCCGGGTGGGCGAGGCGATACCAATCGGCGAGCAGGCCGCGCGGGAAGCGGCAGAGGCCCTGAGCCGCTACAGGCTGAGTCCGGAGGAGTACGCGCGCTACGTAGCCGGCCGCAGTCAACCCGCGGCGGGGACGCCCGTTATCCAGTTCGTGCGCATCGACAACCAGTCAAGGGTGAGTGACCGGGTCATAGCCGAGCGCATCACCGCCAAAATCGGAGAACCCTTTGACGAGGCCCGCCTCAAGCACGACATCGGGCAGATCTACGGTCTGGATATCTTCGAGAGCGTGCGGTACAAGTTGATCGAAGAGAATGGACAGACGGGGCTCCTGATCAGCGCCAGGGAAAACGCGTGGGGCCCGGGCTACGTCCAGACCGGGCTGGCTTTTTCCAACAATCTGAGAGGCAACAGCGTTTTCAATCTAGGGGCCATGTACACCCTCACCGAGATCAACGAGCTCAACGGCGAATGGCGGACAGGTGTGCAGGTGGGCGAGGAGCCGGGCATCTACACGGAGATCCATCAACCCCTCGACCCGCTCTCCCGCTACTTCATCGCAGGCAGGGTCGGCTGGGAGAGAAGAAACATATATCTATACGACGACAGTGACCAGCTGGCAAAGTTTCAGGCGAGCGGCTTGCGGCTCGAGACCGGTGTGGGCCGGGAATTCGGCACTTGGGGCGAAATCCGCCTCGGCTACCGGCGGGAAACCGGCACGGTAGAAGTCATCACAGGGCCACCCATAGACGATTTCGATTTTGACAAGGGGGAGGTCTTCCTGCGACTCTCCGACGACAAGCTGGACAGCCTCTATTTCCCGACCAAGGGCCACTTCGGCCGGTTCGAATTGCTGGCCTCGCGGGATGAACTGGGCGCCGGTGACGATTATGAGCAACTACTGTTCAGTTACACTCACGCCGTGAGCTGGGACCGGAACACACTGATCGGCTCGCTGCTCTTCGACACGACGCTGGATGACGATGCGCCCCTCGTGGGGCTGTTCCAAACAGGCGGCTTTCTTCGCCTTTCCGGGCTGCAGCTCAACGAGTTGAGCGGCCAGCATGTGGGGCTGGGACGACTGGTCTACCTCCGCCGCATCAACGACATCCAGGTGTTCAGGGCCTACCTGGGCGGCAGCCTCGAGTTGGGCAATGCATGGCAGGACAGGGACGATATCGCCTTCAACGACACAATATTCGCCGGAAGCGCGTTCCTCGGTGTGGATACGCCCATCGGACCCCTGTACATCGGCTATGGCCGCTCGGATACCGGCGAAGGCAGTATCTACGTGTTCCTTGGTCCGCTCTTCAGCTTTCAGTGATCCGCGTAAGAGCCGTATCTCATTGGAGAGATCAGTCGGCCCGTCGGTATGGGCGGCACGGTTATCTCTACCAGAACCGATATAAATCAATACTGTGCCAGGAGGATGAATATCTCCTTGAGCTGGTGCGGTATATCCATCTGAATCCGGTCAGGGTCGGTGTGGTGAATAGTTTTAGCAAGCTTGACCGGTACCGGTGGTGGTTTGAGACGAAGCGCAGGTGGCTATTCATTGAATTCTCAAATTCCAGAATGCCTGCAAATGGCACAAACTCTATATTTCTGAAACTGTGCTGCACTGTCCAGGTACCCGAATGAAAGTCGGTGCTGCCCCTCGGGCAATCGCTGCAGTTCGGAGACCGGATAATCACCACGCCATTCCTATTGGCTAAAAATTTCTCGGACTTCATAGCCTGGTGAAGAAGCTTCCGTTATACCAAGCAGCAGAAAGCCAGTCAGGAAAGAAAGCCAGTCAGGAAACTAAGGGTAAATGCGGTCAATATTTTTAGTGTTTTTATTAGCGTTTCAAACACCACATCTATCAGTCAACATTGACAATAACGAACTGGTTGCCGTAGGGCTGGTAATACGTGCCGCCGCATTGGTGCAGAGTAGTCCCTTCAATAACAACGGTAGAGCATCCTCTCGGCAGAGTGGCTGCATAAACCGCAGTTCGCCTGATTGTTCGCCGTGTCGTTCGGCGGGCCACACCGGCTACACTGACCGGCGTCAGAGGTCTGCCGATTCGCGCCTCAGCTTCCGTCTTTAGGAGTATCCTGCTGTTGAATAAACCATCCGTCAAAAGGTCGGCGGCCAACAAACAGCAGCCGATTACAAAAATCCGTATCACGGTTTTCATCATCACTTACCCTCCTCTGTAGATATGAATTCGCCCGTTTCGTTGACCATTATTGTTTTAAGTTTTATAGCGCCATCTGGAACTGAAAAGGAGAATTGATCAGCTTTGATTATTGGTTTTGTGTCCCAGTCCCGCAGCCTGATCTCGTATTGCGGTGCACCGGTTTGCCACTTGGCGGTAATGACATACTTCATGGGCAATGGTTCATCTCCTGCCTTGACCCACAACTGGCCAGTCAACTTTTGCCTCCCGGAATGCCAGATGATGACATTCGACGCCATTTACATAGGCGGTGCCAACATAGAGGCCACTATCAATACCCGAAGAAAGAATGGCATAGGGGTCAGCAAACAAGAGATCAGCGCCCGGTGCAGGGATGCCGGTCTCCAGTTCGTACGCCAGGATGGCGTCATCTATGGTCCCTGGGATCTCTACCTGGGCATAGATGTTGAGGTTCTTGCCATACAGGGTCAGGGTTTTGCCGTCAAATATGAACTCAGCATCCGCTATCATTCCCTTGCGCTGGATATGAAATTTTGCCGGACGTTTCAGGACAACGGTTGCAAAGCTGCTGAGTTTCAGCTTCTGACCATTCTGAACGACAATCTCAAAGTCGATATCAGCGTTCACACTGAACGTCTGAGTCCCTCCAAGGTAGGAGGACATCGACTGGAGGATACTATTGGCATCAGAGTCGATGCCTTCCGCACAAATCGCCGGACCGGCGGCAAGGCTGAGTCCTAGAAAGAATCCTAATGCCGTACGGCACAAGCAAGATCCGATAGTTACTCTTTTCTTTTTCATATGCTCTCCTTTGTCTGGTCATGAATGTAAGCCCGCTGTTACTGTCGGGTTTATTCTCCAAGTCTGTCAGCCAAGATCCTGTTGAATAAGGCAAGGAAATCTCTATCACTGAGTGTTCCCACATGGTCGTTATTAAAGACATACATACCTGTCGATTCTGACTGGACTTTCAGTGGAACCTGGCTTTGCAGGGGCACCACACCATCACTGCTTTCTCCTGTTGTGTATGAAATTACGAGATGATATGGAATGTCCTGTGGCCAGTTCCATGTATGGATGTCACACAAAAAGGAACTTTCCGGTTCAACATCACGCCAAGATGGGACTACGATGGGTGAATGCTTGACTCCTGCTGAAGC
The DNA here is from genome assembly GCA_019310825.1 of Deltaproteobacteria bacterium. GTDB lineage: Bacteria > Desulfobacterota > Dissulfuribacteria > Dissulfuribacterales > UBA3076 > UBA3076. The sequence goes on from JAFDDO010000012.1 coordinate 7,349, forward strand.
AGAGGGCATTCCATCCATTGGACTATTGATGGTCATGACCAGTCCTAATCTTTCGGAATTACCAGACGCATGTTGGACATATTTCTTGACAAAGGAGCGGGTAACTAGCCCCCCCATACTGTGGGCAATAACGTAAAATTCCGGGAAGCCATGTTTGCTCTGCAGACGAGAAATTGCTTCGACAAGAAAATCGCTGATCATATCCAGTCGCAGACCGGAAGGATAATAAAAGACCCAAGGTTGAAAAGACTGCTTGTCGAGACTTTCGATCATCTTTTCAAAGTTTGTAGGACCACCCATAACACCGTGAACAAAGAGCACAGGCACCTTCCCTCGTTGATATTCCTGAAGGAAAAAAACACCTCCTTCAGCAAAATCAAGGAAGTCAAATGGTTTCCAAAGCCCCATGTTATAGTTGTCCTGGGTAAACCTTGGGTCGTCCATTGAAACGACCTTACCGATATTTTCCCAGACAGCCCTGACCTTGGCGATTGGCTTGATCTCCGCTGCTGGTTCAGGGGCTTGGCCAGCAATTGTTATTGGTTCAAGCGATACAGTCTGTTTGGGTGCAACGTCAATTATTGAAGGAAGACCGTAATAGTTGCCGTGCTCTCCCGGTTGATATTTGCTATCTTTATTGACGTCTATATATGCGGCGATGTAGTGCTTTCCTGGAAGAACAGAAAACAGGAAGTCGCCATTTTCCGAAGCAATAAGCTGGGTTTCACGAACAGGGATGCCACTTTCATCACGAAATCGCAGAACAATAACAACACCTTTCTGGTTGCTGGTGACGTTGATGTTCCCCTTAATAAAGCCAACATTGTCGACAAACTGTGTCTGCTCATGAATCTCTTTTAAAGAGCAGCCGGATACGGAAAGCAAAATCACGCATACAGTCATTAAAAAAGGTAGCATCCGCCTTCCTTCCCCTTGGGTGCTTTGGGCTCTAAGTCATAAGAACCGTTCTTGTCCTTTTTCAGCCACTTAAAGTCTTAACTACTTAACCAACTCGATCACGCCCGACCTTAGTCGAAAGCACGCTGTTTGGGATCGAAATCCGGATCTTTCCATACCGTGGCTCTGGGTCACCAGTGCCTTTAGAACCTGAACTTGACCCCGGCAAACGGACCGCTGATGTTCAGGTTATCGATGAGTTCCGCGTCACCATCAAATTCATAGTCCAAGTAACGGTAACCGAGGACAGTATCGAACTTATCAAACCTGTAGCTGATACTCGCCGATGCCTGCCAGGTCAGGTCGCTTAGAATATCGCCTGCAATTTTATGCTTATTTCCTGATGTTATATCATAGGCATAAATGATGATATTCGTATCGATAAATATCTTATTCTCTGACATGGAGATCATCCCTGCTGGTTTTAACCTGGCCCATAGTTCCCGAATCGAGGCCTTTTTTAAGGAGCCACATTTGTCTTTTCTGAGCCTTACTATAATCAGTCTTTTCTCTCACCTTTTCTTCGAGAGATTCACTAAAGAATTGACTGAGAGATTTATCCTGACTCGCAGCAATTATTTTGGCCTGTTTCAACAACTGTCTGGGAATGGATAGCGTAACATTTCGTCTTTCCATTGTTCAAACCCTCCCGCAATCTGATCACTTAAATTCGTGTATCACAATTTTATGTGAAAAGTCAACTTGAAGATTCAGACAAAATTGTCCAAGGTCGTTCTGAAATCCAAATAAAATTGTATTCACTTAAACCTCCAGCCTGACACTCTGGTCACCGCAAACCCGGCCAGCAAATTGTTGAGGAGGATTCTCCCACCAGATAAACGGAGGGATGAGAAAGACCCAGTGCCCTTACAGCCAGAGAAAAATAAAGGCAACGATTAAAAATGGCAGTATTGTTAAAACCTATTGATTTACCGATTGATCTCTTGCATATTTATCTAAATAAATAGTGAAACGTATGGTTCCTGTCTTGGTTACATTTTTATGTAACTCATACACACATCGAAACCGCCTATCCGGTAAGGGTCTCGTATTATGAAAAACGATAACTTCAGAATTGCCACCTTCAATGCGAATTCTATAAGGTCACGTCTTCACATAGTGATCCCTTGGCTTGAAAAAAAACGGGTTGATGTGCTTTGCATACAAGAAACAAAAGTGCAGGATGAGGATTTTCCAAAGGACGCATTTGATAAAATAGACTATAATGTGATTTACAAGGGTCAGAAGTCTTACAATGGCGTTTCGATCGCCAGTAAACACGAGATGAAAGACATGGCCGTTGGATTCGATGACCTTGAGAACAGCCCGGAGGATGAAGCCAGGCTCATCCGTTGTGTTGTAAAGGATATTCCCGTTGTTAACGCGTATGTTCCCCAGGGTAGGGCATTGGACCACATGTATTTTCAGATCAAGCTAAGGTGGTTTGAAAGGTTAAAGGACCTGTTTGATAGGAATTATTACACGGACGAACCATTGCTCTGGTGTGGAGACCTTAACGTTGCCCCTGAGCCGAGAGACGTTTATGCTCCGGATAGCCATGCAGATCATGTCTGCTTTCATGAAGATGCTCGCAAGGCGTTGGAGAAGGCCAAGGCATGGGGATTTATAGACGTATTCCGGAAGTTTAATAATGATCCGGACCAATATACGTTTTACGACTACAGGATACCCAATGCAGTCAAAAGGCGTTTAGGTTGGCGCATAGATCACATACTTGCTACGGCTGCGTTGGCAGAACGTGCTGAAAAGGCATACATAGATATCAGCCCAAGGCTTGCTCAAAAGCCCTCGGACCATACTTTCCTGGTGGCGGAGTTCGCTTTCTGATTAGTTAAATTCCATCTCAAAGCTGTAGATGTCATCAGTCAGCTTGCTTCTAACTCGCAAGTCACTGTTATTGAAAACTGCCTGCATTTTTTTGTTGCCTCGCAGGACTTCAGCAGTGAATCCGGTGATACCATGCCGTTTTGCAATGGTGGTAAGGTGTCCGAACAGAAACTTGCCTATTCCGCGCCCTTGCCATTCATCGCGGACCACAAATGCGACTTCTGCGCGGTTGGTCCGAGGGTCCAGATAATATCGACCTACTGCAATGATATCTTCCCCATGGGCCTCAGGCAGTACGCCTACGATGGCAACTTCTTTTCTATGGTCTATGAACACGAAGTCTTTGACCTGCTTATAGGGGAAGCGCTGTACGTGTGTCATGAAACGAGAGTACACGGCATCCTGTGAGAGGGTGTAAAGCAGATCCTTCATTTTCAACTCATCAGTGGGGTGTATGGGCCTGAAGTTGATTTTCGTTCCATCGTCCAAAAGCAACGACGTTTTTGCCTCGTGTGGAGCTACTATGAAGCTCTCTCCCGCGTCGGCAAGCTCTTTTCGGAGATATTTGGCCTCAATAGCCTCCTTCAGGAGTGTTTCAAGGAAACGAGGGTGGGCAATGCTGATCAGTGCCAAGGCCCGGTCACGGACGCTTTTGCCGTGAAGATAGGCCACGCCGTACTCGGTTACCACATAGTGTACATCCCCGCGGGTGGTCACTACGCCAGCACCGGGACTCAGTTTCGCAACGATCCGTGAAGTGGTTCCGTCCGCTGTGGTGGATGGCAGGGCTATAATCGCCTTGCCCCCGTATGATCTGGCTGCGCCGCTGTTAAAATCTACCTGTCCTCCGATACCTGAGTAGAATTTGGTGCCAAGGGAATCCGCACAGACCTGGCCTGTAAGGTCTATCTCTAATGCCGTGTTGATAGACACCATTTTATACTGTTTGGCAATAATAAAGGGATCGTTGACATACTCGGTCGGACGAAAAGAGAAGAGGGGATTGTTGTGGATATAGTCATACAGTCTGCGGGTCCCGAAACAGAAACTGGCAACAATTTTACCCCTGTCAAGGGTCTTTTTAACACCGGTTACAGCTCCGGATTCCACTAGATCTATGATGTTGTCTGTAAACATTTCTGTATGTACACCGAGATTTTGCTTTTCCTTCAGGAAATCAACCGTTGCGTGGGGGATTCGTCCGATCCCTACCTCAATAGTCGATCCGTCCTCCACCAGGGCCGCGATGCGTTCTCCGATCTCGCGAGCCACTTCCGTGCTTGCAGGCAAGGTTGCTTCAAAAATGGGCGTGTCCACAGGAACCAGGAAATCCAGATCATAAATATCAATAAAACTGTCTCCCAGGGTTCTGGGCATTTGGGGGTTAACCTGGGCAATCACGAGCGATGCGTTTTCCGCAGCACTTTTGACAATATCCACCGAGACCCCAAGGCTCACTCTCCCTCGCTCATCCGGAGGTGTAACCTGTATTAGGGCTGTATCCAGCGGTAACTGACCTGAACTGAAAAGCCGTGGAATATCTGAAAGAAAGATAGGTGTATATTTGCCGAGCCCTTCCTGAATAAGCCCCCTGACATTTTCCGCAACAAAAAAGCTGTTTACCAGAAAGCAATCGGCAAGTTCCTTGTGGGCATACGGGGCCTCGCCCAAGGTAAGTAGTTGGATAATTTCCATGTCGGCCAGTTTAGAGGCGCGGTTGGTCAGGGCCTTGACCAGTTCTTTCGGTTCTCCACACCCTGTCCCGATAAATACTCGCTGTCCGGGCCGCAGGTGTGAGACCGCCTGCCCGGGAGTGGCGATCATGTTTCTATATTTGTCCTGCCAGTTTGGGTCGTATCCTGTCTGCTTTGGTTTGTTCATTATTGAGTCTCTTGGTGAGTCAAGGTCATTCGGGCATCGGCTACAAATGGTTCTGTTCCAATATCTCCGACAATAAATGGATTGATATCCAACTCGATAATTTCCGGGTAATCCGTAACCAACTGGCTGATGCGTTGAAGTCCGTTAGCTATTGCGGCAAAATCCACTCCTCTTTCTCCGCGTGTTCCTTTAAGCATCTCATAGGACCTGGTGCTTTTAAGCATCTGAAACGCCTCTTCAGTGGTTATAGGGGCCAGATGAAAGGTAACGTCTTTCATTACCTCAACAAATATGCCCCCAAGTCCGAACATAAGCATCGGACCAAATTGCGGGTCACGGCTCATGCCTATGATTACTTCCATGCCCCGTGCCAGCATCTTTTCTACGTAAATGCCTTCGATATGGGCTTCAGGTGCAACCTGTCCCATCCTGAGCATCATCAGATCAAATGCGTCTCGTACGTCATTAGCCGTAGACAGGTGTAATTTTACGCCACCGAGATCTGTTTTATGGATAATATTTGGTGAGACTATTTTTATAGCTACCGGGTAGCCTATTTGCTCAGCAGCTTCTAAAGCCTCTTCCGTGGTGTTTGCTAGGTGGCCTTCCGGTATTCTGAAACCATAAGCACTCAGGATCTGCTTGGCTTTAATATCCCCGACATGGGTCCTTTTTGTCCTTAGATGTCGGGCAATAATCCGTTCCACTCGCCGGCGATGAACCCTGAATCGTGTCACTATCCGCGGTGGACGCCGCCGCCATACTGAATATTCGTACATGGCCTTGAGGGCGCCAACTGCCCGCTCAGGTGAGTTATAGACCGGCAGTCCGGCAGCAATCAGTTCTTCGTTTCCCGGCATTACATGCTTGCCCCCCATGAATGCCGCGATAACAGGTTTATCGGATCTTATGCAATCGGCAATGGCCCTTGCGGTTTCAGCAGGCTTTGTCATGGCCTGTGGTGTCAGGATTACGATGATGGCGTCTACTGAATCATCGTCCTGGGCGGTGCTTAATGCAATGGCATATCTTTCCGGATCCGCATCGCCCAGCACATCCACGGGATTCCCTGTACTTGATGCCCTTGGAAGTTTCCCTTTAAGGGCGGCTGCCGTACTATAGGCTAGGGCCGCGACGGTCATGCCGGATTTTTCTACAGCATCTGCGGCCATTGTGCCCGGCCCACCGGCGTTTGTAATAATCAGAACACGGTCACCCTTGGGAAGGGGCTGCATTGCCAGGGCCGATGCATAGTCAAAAAGGGCCTGAAAATTATCTGCCCGGATTACTCCCGAACGTCTAAAAGCCGCGCCATAGGCCGTATCAACTCCAGCAAGACCGCCTGTGTGAGATGAGGCGGCCTTCAGACCTGCAGGGGTAGTCCCGGCCTTCAGGATTACGACAGGCTTGATGGAAGAGGCATCTTCCGCTGCTTTCACAAATTCATCACCAGAAACAATATCTTCAAGGTATCCAACGATTACCTTTGTATCGTCATCCCTGGCAAGGGCTCTCAGGAAATCTACTTCCGTGAGATCAGCTTTGTTGCCGAGGCTTATGAGTTTTGCAAGTCCGAAATGTCCTGTGACAGACGAATCCACAATGGCAGTGCACAGTGCCCCTGATTGGGAAAAGACTGATATGCCTCCTGCTTCAGGCATGTCCCCGGCAAACGAGGCATTCATTTGGTGCTGCCTGTTCATAACGCCGAGACAGTTAGGTCCAAGTAGACGTACATTGTGAGATCTGCAGAGACCTGCCAACTCTTGTTCAAGCTTTGTTCCTTTTTCGCCTGTTTCCCTAAACCCAGCAGTAATTACGGCAAAAGCTTTCACCCCAGCCTCGATGGAAGACTGTACGGCAGCCATGACGTTCTGCCGAGGAACGGTAACAACGCCCAGGTCCACAGTTCCTTTATAATCTTTAAGGGTTTTGTAGCATTTGAGCCCGACAATCTGGTCTGCTGACGGATTAACAGGTATTATATCGCCGGCAAAACCGCCATTGATCAGGTTGGCTACTATTTCATAACCCACCTTTCCAGGCGTTCTTGATGCCCCGATTACCGCGACGTTTTTGGGATAGAGCAGAGCTTCTAACATTTTTTATAGATCCATTCTGTGAATTTAATTAAAAATTATGAACCTTAGAGTTTCATAAATATAGTTCAACTATTTTTAATTTCTCTTAGAGCTTTTGTAAATAGTGGATTCATTAATCTCTTCGGACGCTTCTGATTAAAGCGTAAAGAGATACAGCCTAAGTACCTTTCCATAATTTCCCTCCCTCATCAAGTAGGACGGATTCATACTTTATGATATAATACAAAAATTAGAAGAAGGGGATGGCTATCAGTTTGATTGTAAATAAAAAAGGAGAAATCTTGATATGAAAGAGGCCCTTTTCTATACAGTTGAGGACAAAGGAAAGATACAATGCCGACTCTGTAACAACAATTGTCATATCAAGCCGGGGAAAAGGGGAATTTGCAAGGTTCGTGAGAACAGGGACGGCAAGCTCTATAGCCTTGTATATGGAAAGGTAATTTCGGAAAACTCCGACCCCATTGAGAAGAAACCCCTTTTTCATTTTCTGCCGGGTTCAATCTCATATTCAATTGCCACAGTAGGGTGCAACTTCAGGTGTCTGCACTGCCAGAACTGGCAAATTTCTCAGTATCCACGCATCTATGAAGGAAAGATACCCGGGGAAGACAGGGACCCGGAGGATATTGTAAATGCCGCAGCTTTGAATGGAGCAAAGAGTATCAGCTATACATATGTTGAGCCCACAATTTTTTATGAGTTTGCGTATGACTGCGCAGTTTTGGCTAAAAAGAGGGGGCTTAGGAATGTCTTCGTCAGCAATGGCTATATGACACCGGAGGTGACACGGCATCTGGCTCCCGTACTGGACGGAATAAACATTGATATTAAGGCCTTTACGGATAAATTTTACCACGATGTCTGCAAAGCAAGGCTTCAACCTGTGCTTGATAACGTTCGTTTGATGCACGAATTGGGAGTATGGGTGGAGGTTACAACCCTGGTTATTCCCGGATGGAATGATTCTCCAAAGGAGTTGAGGGACATAGCCATGTTTGTTAAAGGGATCGATCCGTCAATACCGTGGCATGTCACCGCGTTTTATCCCACCCACAAAATGTTGGACAGGCCGCCTACTCCGGTGGCCACCCTGCGTCTTGCCAGGGAAATAGGCCTTGAGGAAGGCCTGCGATTTGTCTATGAGGGCAACATCCCTGGTGAGGGCGGAGAGAATACCTATTGCCCGGCTTGCGGCGCAGAAATCATCAAAAGAGTCGGCTTCAGAATAGTGGAAAATCTGCTGTCTGACGGAAAATGCAGGAAGTGCGGAGAGATTATTCAGGGGGTATGGGTCTGATCATTTCTTTTTCCGCCTTCTACGCGGTCTTCGACCCATACGTCTATTAAGAAAGTCTTTTATGACGGCAAAATAGAGATCCCCTGTCTTTTCCGCAATGTCCTCCCTGCATTCGCTTGGGACGATCTGGAGCTGGGTTGCCTTTGAGCGACTCTCAGCCACCAGCCACTCAATCTGGTTTAGGGATATGACTTCGTCGCGGTGGCTGTGCAGAAAGAGCACTGCTTTGCTGTAGTTACTCATCTTAGAGCGGTTTGAAAAAGGATCTTCTCCGGAAAGACCTAATTCATTTATTTGAATCCCATTGCCTGAAAGAAAGCCTTCTGTCAAGTCAAAGGCGCTTTCCATAATAAGGGCAAGGGAGTCATCGTCGTGGCGGCAGGTAAGATCCAGCGCAACGGAAGACCCAAGGGACCGGCCCATGAATATCACTGGGCCGGTCCTTTGTTCTGTGTCATACCAGTCTTTCACAACCCTGTAAAATGCCTCGGCATCCTGAGGCAAGGCGCTGATGGATGGTTCTCCGCCACTTTTACCGCATCCACGATAGTCCATTGTTATCAGGGTAATACCGATTTGCCCAAACCCGGTTGCCAGATCAATGATATCTGCCTCACAGTCATACTCTGCGGGGAAAAACAGAATGTGAGGCTCTTCCGGTATTCCACTAAAGACCCTGCAATGGATATCAACACCGTCCCTTGATTTTACTGTCAGGGACTCTGCCTTTGCCTCACCGGTTGAGTGAGATTCTTTTGCCGTCCCATACGAATCCTTTTTGTTCTTAAACAAGGAATCGATTATCTCAGGACGGTCCAGTTGACTCAGATGATTGCTTTTTGCCACTTCTGTCTTTCCTCAAAGGCTTGAATCTGCCGCCCTATGAATCCTTTTGCAAAGGATTTGTGCCCCATGTAGGATAATACATTTTCTTTCAGTTCATTCAACATTTGGCTAAAGACCTGGTCTTTCTCCTTTTCGTCTATGAAGTTCCTCTCTTTTTTCAGCTCGAAATATATTACAGGTCCCTGTTCTTTTAAGAATTCTTTGTAAAGCTCTTGGGGCCTGTCAGCAAAATCTTCTTCACTGATTTCTATTGGAATCCCGGCAAGTATTCCCACAAGCCACCTGTCCCCGGCTACAAGACGGGAGTAGTCGTGTAATTCCAGAACGAGATTGTTTGGAAGATTTATTTTTTCAACAATTTTGGGAGAGGGTATCTTCAAAGTGTCATGCTCCTAAGTAGCGTTTGAATGGAATCAGGCTTAGTGTTTAAAGGCCCTTTGACCTGTGAATGCCATAGTTACCGGGGGATCGGCCTCGTTACATGCTTCGATAGATTCCCAATCTCTCAGGGAGCCACCTGGGTGTACGATTGCCGAAATACCCTGACTGATACCTACATCCACTCCGTCCCTGAATGGGAAGAATGCGTCAGACACCATAGCAGAACCCGGAAGGCCGCCACGGTCTGCCTTTACCTGTTGATCGATCTCATCCTTTTCGCCAACGTCACGCTCTTCTTTACTTACCAGAAGCTCAAGGTCCTTATAGGGTATTCCAAACCTGTCGTAGCAGAGAATGTCTGCATACTTTGTATATGCCTTGTGGACAGCGATTTCCGCTACACCGACTCTGTCCTGTTCGCCTGTGCCTATCCCGGTGGTTACTCCATTTTTGACATATATTACGGAATTGGAAGTAACTCCTTGCTCCACTGCCCAGCCGAACAGCATGTCTTCGTATTCCCTGTCATCCGGCAGACGGTTGATCTTGTATGTCTTGCCCTGGTATTCACATTCAGCAGGTTTAAAGTCCTCCTTGATACGGATTTTGTTTACAGGGGATTGCTGAACTATGATTCCTCAGTCAATCAGGCTCGTAAAGTCTATGAAATGACTGTCCCAATAGTTTTCCAGTTGGTCAATCCGTTTGATTCGGATAATTCTCAGGTTTTTTTTCTGGGACAGTATGTCTACTGCGCCCTCTTCATAATCAGGTGCGCACACAACCTCAAGATATTGGTTGTTGAGTGCCTCGGCTGTTGGCTTGTCTATGGACCTGTTGAGGGAAACGCAACCGCCGAACGCCGCTATCCGGTCCGCCCTGGATGCCTTTGTAAGAGCATCTTCTGGGGTATTGCCGCAGGCTACTCCACAGGGGTTATTGTGTTTCACTATGACGGCAGCAGGGCTTTTGGAAAGAAATTTCAGTATATTAAGAGAATTATCTACATCGGTGAGATTGATCTTGCCGGGGTGTTTGCCGGCCTGAATCATATCCGCTTCGTTTATTGAGCTTACCAGACCTTTTCCAGTCTCAATATAAGAGCAGTCACCCAGAACAAGGTTTCCATTTACGAGTTCGTAAAGTGCTGCTTCCTGGTCCGGGTTTTCTCCATAACGAATACCTTTCTCTTCCAGTTCTCCGGTCGTATCGTTTTTTATCTTCCAGGTCCGTTTGCGATAGATCAGTGTTTGATCCCCGAAGGATATGCTGAGTTCTAGAGGAAACTGGTCCCCAAGTATTGTCTTATACATTTGTTTCAAGTCTTTCATCTGTGGTTTCCTCACCATGTTATTAAGCACTGTTATAAGCTTAAGTGTTTTTTCGGCGGAATATTAACTCTCTGAAGGATAATATAGCCGGAGTCCATAATCCGTCAATGGAACGAATGAACCGTATTCTTATCTATCAGAGAAAAAACAAAAAACCAGAACGCTATTTGAATGGCCAGTACGATGAAGATATGCTTGCCTACCTTTTTGTTGCCGGCTTTTTGCTCCCAAGGGATGGCCAAGCCAAGGCAGCATACAAAATTATACATCACATAGCACTCAAGGGCAAAGGGGGGAAAACCCAGAAATCCCAGGACAGGCATCTCAAAGAGTTTTATGTCTCCCACAAAGGGGACCGTATAGATCCATTTGGATTTTGCCCAGAAGTTCCAGAATTCCCACAGAAGGCCGCATGTCATGCCGGCGATCAGGAGCTGAATAGCTTTTTGAGGTCTTCCATTTGAGAGGTCCTTAAGTAAACTTGGCCCTTTCATCCTTGCATTTATAGGATCTAAAAGGAAGACAAATCCTCCCCACACCAATGGAAAGAAATATTTAGGCAGAAATACAGGTAAGGCTAAAAAAATCAGTCCTGTTGCAAAAAAAGTTTTCTCAATTTTTGGCGTTATGAAAAAAGGTCGGGTCTTTATTTGCTCTGAGATCCCTAAGGTCTTTATCAGGTAGTGGGTTTCAAAGAGGCCTGGAAGGACTGTGGCAAAGGCAAGGGTGTAGCCAGGCCATCTGACGAAAGGGTTTGATACGAGTTCTACGTAGTGCCAGTTTTGTAACCTTAAGTTGAAAAGCTCAAAGATCAGCCATATGGTTACAGACCATGTGATCAGCGAAAGAAAACCAGATGGCCTACCTTTAATGGGCGACCATCCGCATTGCTTGTAAATCAGGCCATCAGCAAGGATTATATAGGGCCACCAGGCAAGGATATAAAAATATTCCTGTACTACAGGAACCTTGAGAAAAAGAAAGACCTCAGCGACAGCCAGGACCGCAAGTGCCACCAGGGTATAGCCTGGGAGCAGACCTCGACTATTTTGGTCCTTTTTGAGAGGTCTCATCCTTTGAAAGCCCCAGTCGTGTTTTTATTGCTTGCTCTTTAAGCACGCCTGAATGATACTTCCCATCTGTAAAGATATAGGTCGGAACGCTTGATATACCCTTTTGTTTCAAGAAGCGGAGAGTATCTTCAACCTTGTCTTTTCCCTCCTGACACTGGTTTTCCGATTTGTACCCGCTGTGAAGGCCTTCCATTCCCTTATTGTCGCAAATGGCGGATATACACTGCTCCTTTGCACCTTTATGAAAGCTGAGGGGAAACAGCAGGACCTTTAATTGTAATTTCTCTGTTTCGGCCAAATGGGCAAGATTTTTTTCTGCCTTTTTGCAGTATGGGCATTCCGGGTCTGTAACGAAGTAAACAATTTCCCCTTTTGAACCAACGGTAAAGGCAGTGAGGTCTTCAAGGCGTCTGATATCGGAATCATTAAAACGATTGAGATCAGCAATTGCCTCTTTTGTGATATTGGTTCCATCTGAGGCCTTAAAGATCTGGCCGGTGATCAGAAATTCCCCCTTTGAGTCAGTGTATAGAATGCGGTTTTGGCCTTTGAGTTTTACATGGATTTCGCAAAGTCCGGGGACAGCGCCGACTAGGATCTTTGTGACACTGATGTTTTGTTTGAAGGTCTTTATCACCTTCTGTTGTGTGGTCTCCTTGGAAGGACAAACAGCCCCAAGGCAGTCTTGGGCCTGGACCAAGAAAAAGAGGGGCGTTAGTATTAGAGACAGATAACTAAGGATGGACATTTTGAGTTCTCCTTTAATATATGAAAATTGGAAATGAAGCCAAAGACTTGAGATTGCTTTTTTCACCTATCGTTCCTATTATTGGTTTGTATTATATTAAAATCGAGAGAAGGTTATCACATAGGCCGATAGTATGCAAAGATATGGATGCTTAGGGCCGGGATTGAGCTTATAGCTTGTATCTGCTATAAAGTATATATATGCAAAACAGATATGACAGGAAAGGCCCTTTGAAAGACCTCAGCACAGGACCTACTGATATCATAAATGAGAAGCGTGACAGGACCATGAGTTTGCCTTCACAAAAAGACTTGGAAAAGGAGATAAGCAATTATCTTTCTGAAAAGTATGGGAGCAGAATACGAGTAGTGTCCCAGATGGCTTTTCCTTGGCAAGTAAAGCCTGATAGCACTGACCAGAAGGAAGGGACTGATTCTGAGAAGGGTCCAAAAATAAGCTTTAATCTCAAGCCGGAGGAGCTTGAGGCCTACTTGAACAGATATGTGGTCAGGCAGGATCAGGCAAAGGCCGTTCTGGCAACAAAGATATGTACTCACTTTAACAAGATTACATATCTTCAAGAAAAGGGGAAAGACCCCCATTCGATTGGAAGCATAAAGAATAATATAATCCTCATAGGTCCTACAGGTGTTGGAAAGACATATCTTATCAAGCTGATAGCGGCTAAACTGGGTGTACCTTTCGTAAAAGGCGATGCCACAAAGTTCAGTGAGACAGGTTATGTGGGAGGAGACATAGAGGATCTGGTTCGTGACCTGGTCCAGGAGGCGGGCGGTGACCTTGAAAGGGCACAGTATGGGATTGTGTATATAGATGAAATTGACAAAATTGCGTCTTCTAATCATATAGGAAGTTTGGATGTTTCCAGGGCCGGGGTCCAGAGGGCCTTATTAAAACCTCTGGAGGAGACCGAGGTGAACATAAGGGTCCCCCATGACCCTATTTCCCAGATAGAGGCCATAGAAAAATACCGCAAGACTGGAAAAAGGGCGAAACAGAGCCTCAATACACGGAGCATATTATTCATAGTGAGTGGCGCTTTCGGGGGTCTCGGCGATATAATAAAGAATAGGCTCAGGAAGAAGAGTATGGGCTTTGGCGCAGAGATCGATACCCAGGATGAGATGGAGTGGCTACGGCACGTAAAGCCACAGGACCTTGTCGAATACGGCTTTGAGTCTGAGTTCGTTGGGAGGATTCCTGTTGTTTCCATTCTGGAAGAGCTTTCAGAGCAGGATCTGTTTAAGATACTGTGTAATCCGAATAACCCGATTATCATGAGCAAGAAGCAGGACTTCAGGGCCTATGGAATAGACCTCAAGTTCGAAGAAGATGCCCTTAGACTCCTCGCCCGCCAGGCCTATAAGGAACATACAGGGGCAAGGGCTCTTGTGAGCGTAGCGGAAAGGGTATTGCTGCCCTTTGAAAAAAAGCTACCCTCAATTAGCGTGTCTTTTTTGGTAGTGACCGGTAATATGGTTAATAATCCGGAGGGAGAACTCCAGAAGCTTTTAGAGAATTTACAGGATCAGGCGAGACTGAGAAGGTATCAGGCCATGCTTGCTGAGGAAAAACAGATCCTGATTTCTCGCCTTGAGCGGGAGGAGTTGCCCTGTTGGGAAGACTCTAATCTGAAGCTTACACCTAATAGGTTGGACCTCGTAGCCCAGCTATCCTTGAAAGAAGATTTGGACTTTAAGGAGGCTTGTGAGCGGGTGCAATTATGGATAGAGCAGATAAAGAGTTACGAGGACTCTTTTTTTAACCGTTGCGGCCTGAGGATTAATTTAGAGGAAGACGCAGTGGATAGCTTGCTGTATACTTGCTTGGATGATTCTACCAATCTCTATGTCCAGTGTGAGAGATTGTGTAATATTCTTGAATATGGTCTCACTCTTATAAGGGAAAAGACTGCGCAGTATGTTTTTAATATTTCGGCTGAAGCGGTGAATAACCCGGAGCTCTATATAAACAGACTTATTCGTACGTGCTATTAACCCTCTTTGTAGAGAGTAATCAGGTGAAAGAAGGCCAGACCATACTCCTTGTGGATGATAACGAGTCAGTAATCGAGACGGTCCGTAAAATGGCGAACCAAAACGGTATTAGACTGCTCCTTGCCGAGGACGGCCAGGAAGGTTTTGATTTGGCAAAGGCCGAGTTGCCTGATCTGATCATAATACGTAAGGATGTTCCCATACTTGATGCCTTGTCCGTGAGCGTGCTTCTTAAGCAGTCCCATGAGACCGAGAATATACCAGTGATGCTTATATGTAAGGCAGCATCTTCTTCGGAGAGGGAACGCTTACACGATGCCGGCTGCAGCGGCTTTATTGAGGAGCCTTTCACCGGAAACGATTTGCTCCAAAGGCTGGAGGATTGGTTGCCATGATGTACCCTGAATATCGTCCCCGGAGGTTGCGCCGCACAGAATCTCTTCGCGCGCTAATCCGTGAGACCACCCTGAGCCCGAAACACCTTATCTATCCCCTTTTCATTATACATGGCAAAGGCATTAAGCAGCCTATTAAAGCCATGCCCGGCTGCTATCAGTTTTCTGTGGATGCGTTAGTAAAAGAGGCCAAGGAAGTCTTTGATCTGGGAATTAATGCAGTCCTTCTCTTCGGCCTTCCTGAAAAAAAGGACCCAAGGGGTTCTCATGCCTGGATAAAAAGCGGTGTGGTGCAAAAGGCCATATCCGCCATAAAGAAGTCAGTGCCTGATCTCCTTATTGTGACTGATGTGTGCCTTTGCGAGTACACTTCACATGGGCACTGTGGGGTACTCTCAAATGGCCGGATAGACAATGATGCAACCCTGGAGCTACTGGTAAAGGTAGCTCTTTCTCACGCCAGGGCAGGGGCGGACATTGTAGCGCCTTCCGATATGATGGACGGCCGTGTGGGGGCAATAAGGGAGGCCCTTGACGAGCATGGCTTTGACCAGATCCCTATTCTCTCCTATGCTGTTAAGTATGCTTCATCATTCTACGGACCCTTTCGTGAAGCGGCGGAGTGTGCTCCTAAATCCGGAGATCGTCGCTCATACCAGATGGACCCTGCAAATGCCAGGGAAGCCATGCGGGAGGCCATGCTGGACCTTGAGGAAGGGGCTGACATCCTTATGGTGAAGCCTGCCATGCCCTACCTCGACATAATCCATCTCCTGCGGCAGGAGTGCACCTTTCCCATTGCCGCCTATCAGGTGAGCGGTGAATACTCTATGATAAAGGCTGCGTCTTCCAATGGCTGGCTGGATGAGGCCAGGGTTGTGGAGGAGTCTCTTCTCAGCATCCGCCGGGCAGGGGCCGATATCATAATTACTTATTTTGCAAAGGATGTGGCCAGGAATCTCTGATTAGGCACTATTCCGGTTTGTCCGGGTTAGGGTTATTTTTTACCAGGCCTTAAGATTTTTTTGACTTACTTTCAGTTAACAATTTTCAGTTTTTCAGTCCCATAGCCCTCTACTCGGTTTCGGCCATTTCTCTTGGCCTTATATAGCGCTTTATCAGCACATTCAACTATCTGCTTATAATAGCGGATTTGCTGGTGTGGAAATGTGGCAATCCCTAAACTGATGGTGACATGCAACACATTGTCCCTATCACGGACATCACAATGTTCCACCATTTGCCGGAGGCGTTCAGCTACTTGAAGCGCGGCCGGCCCATCTGTGTGATACAAAACGATCGCAAATTCTTCACCCCCGTATCTGGCCGCGAAATCGCTGTCCCTTATAGAGTCTTTGATGACTTGCCCCAGATCTCTTAATACGATGTCACCCGTCTGATGTCCGTAGGTGTCGTTAAATTTCTTAAAATAGTCTATGTCTAATAAAATGCATGACAAAGACTCATGATATCTTTGGGCGCGCAAAAAGTCTTTTGACAACTGCTCATGGAAATATCGATGGTTATATAAGTCTGTTAGCCCGTCTCGGTTGGCTAACTTCTGGAGCTGCCTATTTTTTTCCTGGAGGGCTTCATAAAGCTGCTTCAATCGTAACTGTATATTCACGCGGGTTAACAACTCGCCTTCGTCAAAGGGTTTGGTTACATAGTCCAAGGCCCCTAGCTTCAGGCCCTTTACCTTGTCTGCGGGCTCAGCCTTTGACGTGAGCATAATGACAGGTATTTCTTTGGTGCTGTCCTCTTCTTTCAAATTTTGACACATCTGGTATCCATCCATGACCGGCATGATCAAATCCAACAGGATGAGGTCCGGGTATTCGGATTTGGCAGCCTGCAAGCCTGCCAAGCCATCCTGAGCCAAAATGACCTCATGCCCTTGCTGGGTCAGAATAGTTTTAGCAACGTGGGAAATCAATCGACTATCGTCTACGACAAGTATCTTGGCCACGCAATAACCCTCATCACTACGTTTTGGATTTGCAGCTTATGCCTTGAAGAGATCCGAAATGCGGATTTCACATATGCGCACTCACTACATCATTAACCCAAATATCTGGGGCTTCCAAGGTAAGCATGCTATTTTCCCGGTATACGATTTGATCATTATTACTTGGAACGGCACTAAAACTCATTAGGAGTTTTAGAAAGGTGATTTTATCCATTATAGGTATCTTAACGTCCAGAGTGACCACATCAGGCCTTTTTTCTATGATCATATCCTTGACATCAAAGACATCCGAAGCAGCTCCTACTACCTCAATATCAGAACTCGATGACAGCAGAGTCGTCAGCACTAATTACACAATAGGTGAATTGTCAACAATGAACGCGCTGATCGGTTTCATCTGCTAAAATAGTACTACTCGAGACTTTGCCCGTCGTTCTTCAAAAACCCTTCTCGTATAAATCTCTTCGTTTTGAAGGGAACGTTGGTCTTTTCTCATGTCAAATCGTTTTAAGAGGACTCGGTGAGTGTCAGTAAAAAAGAATATCTTTCTGCCAGCGTTGCCACCCAAATCTACCTTTACAGCAGGAATACCTTCCAGCTCCAAGAATTTTTTTGCGAAACGAATATTGGACCCAGTAATATCGTCATCATCCTTTCTGAATTTCAGTACATGGCCTCCCCCAAAGACCTTGGCCCGAAGCCCTTTTCTCTGTGCTCCTAACTTCATAAGTTCCCCGATCAACAGCTCCATGGCAAACATGCCATATCGGGCGACCTCAGAAGATAGTATTTCATCAGGATGAACCATTCCCGGAAGTAAAAAATGGTTCATCCCCGCTGCTTTTGTTTTCTTGTCATAGATGCAGGTGGTAATGCATGAGCCCACAACGGTGTGAAGTACCTCACTATTTTGTGTGACAAAATACTCACCTGCCGTGAGCGTTATAACTGGTTTTTTTAGCTTGTGGCTGTAAAATCGGTACAAAGATCTATCCCTTCTTTTGATACATGAAATGGCCCATCAGGGCAAAACGGTCGTCGATGCCGATCAAAGATTCGGAAGTTCCCAGGCACAGGAATCCATCTCGTTCTAAAAGGCGGAAGAAATTATCTACAAGCCTTTTCTTGACTTCTATATCAAAATATATCATCACGTTTCGGCAAAAAATAATGTCTACGGGGCTCCTAAAAGGGAAGTCAAAATTGACAAAGTTAAGCCTTCGGAATAGTAGCCTTTTTTTTAAGGCTTCCATGACATGGAAGAATCCGGAGTTCTTTCCAGTAGCTCTTCTGAAATATCTGTTGAGATATTCTATTGGGACTTGTTGTATAGACTTCTTTGGGTATAGACTCTTATAAGCGAATTTGAGAGCGTAGGTATTAATATCGCTGGCCAAGATCCTGATGTCCCACGTGTGGACTTCTTTAAACATCTCGTTTACGACCATGGCAACACTGTAAGCTTCCTGGCCTATGGCGCATCCAGCGGACCATATGCGCAGCTTCTTGGTGGTGTTTTTCTGGATTGCCACTTGAGGCAATATGACGTTGGCCAAAAGCTCAAACTGTTTTGGGTGCCTAAAAAAGGCGGATTGGTCGACTGTAATCGTGTTTATGAGTTGCCGTAATTCCCATTCGCCTTCTTTGTCTCGGAGCAAGTAAAAATAATATTCGCTATATGATTCTAATCCAAGTGTATTTAATCTGGAGGCCAACTTTTGTTGCAGAAACGCTTTTTTTGTACGATCAAGCGAGACGCCGATATGATTTTTTACAAAATGTTTAAATAACTGAAATTCTTTTTCCGACAGGCAGTCCACCATAAGAGTACACAGTAATGATCAGGCAGCATCCAGGATTTCGAGCTCTTCAGGACTCAAGAGTCGATCTATATCCAACAGGACCATAAGCTCATATTCCTTTTTCCCGATTCCTTTCATATATTCGGTCTGTACACCAGGAGGAAGATTGGATGTAGCTTGAATTTCTTCAGGGAGGAGTTCCACCACGTCCGAGATCTCATCTACAACAACCCCCATAACTCTTCCCGAGATCTCCATTACAATAATTGTATGGAAAGGAGTGTACGTGGTCTCCAGGAGATTAAACTTTTTCCTCAAATCAAATACAGGCAAGACAACACCCCTCAGATTAATGATTCCCTTGATGAACCCTCTCATGTTGGGAAGAGGCGTGATCTTTCTATAACCGACGACCTCTTTTACCCTGAGGATCTCAATCCCATACGTCTGGTCATTTATTGAAAAGATGACATATTGCTGAGTTTCAGACATTAGAATTCCTCAAACCCTTCATCCAGCTCTTTTTCTATCAAGTCTTCTGACATTTCTTCAATGGGATACTGAGTGGCCAGCTCTTCACGTAGGAGCTTTGTGGTAAGCGGCTTACTTTCTCGCCTCTCGTTTTTTGAAAACAGGATACTTTTTTTGAAACTAAAATCTTTAACCTCGACATCGTAATGAGCGCTCAGTGTAAACTTATCGGTCATGTTTTGTAGCAAAGTGGCTTTTTTGTTAAGACGTTCTGTAGCGTTTGCCAGTTCATCCACCAACGTTGCATCATGCTCAACCACTTCACTCATCTCACCCATTGCATGGCCAATTAGCTCAACTCCTTTTGAGCTTTCCTGCGTGGCCAAGGAGACCTCATCAAGGGCGTCAGAAGCCTGTTTAATGGTTTGGATGATCTTTTTAAATCCGTTTTCCAACTGGCCAACCCATTTCTTGCCCGTGCCAGCTCTATCCATAATATTGCGGACAAGGCCTTGAATATCCTTGGACGCGATGGAGCTTCTTTTTGCAAGACGTCGAATTTCGTCGGCAACCACAGCAAATCCCCTGCCGTGCTCTCCGGCGCGTGCCGCCTCTACGGCAGCATTGATCGAAAGAAGGCTTGTCTGAAAGGTTATCTCGTTGATCAAATCCATCATCTCAACTATTTTGCGGCTACCTTCCGCCATGTCGTTTATGGCATCGGTTGTTTTTTCAACTGTACTTCCGCCCTCTGCGGCTACTGTCACTGCCTCCTTTGAAAGCCTATCGGCCCTCTGGGTATTGGCGGCGTTCATGGTAATGCTCGACACAAGCTCTTGCACGGTTGCGCTCGTCTGTTCCGTAGTACCAGCCTGTCGCTGGGTGCGGTGCGAAAGTTCCTGGTTTCCTTCAGAAATGTACCGGATACCCTCGACCACTGTAAGAGCGGCATTTTTCGTCTGCCCAATAAGCTTCTCCATGCGGTCAATAGTCTCGTTGGTCCTTTGAACCAACTGGTCCATTGCAT
>JAFDDO010000124.1 GCA_019310825.1 Deltaproteobacteria bacterium
AGCTTGAGGGCTGTATCTATTACTGTCAGGGTTCTCAGCCCTAGAAAGTCAAACTTGATAAGCCCGGTCTTTTCAACATACTTCATGGCAAACTGAGTAACAGTCTCGCCGTGTTGACCTTTGGTAAGGGGCAGATATTCCACCATGGGTCTGTCTGAGATAACCACTCCTGCCGCATGAGTCGAGGCATGGCGTGGAAGACCTTCGAGGGATCGTGCGACGGTAAGAAGTTCTGCTATCTTCGGGTCTTTTTTCTCAAGTTCATCGAGTTTAGGCTCGAGCTTGAGGGCTTTTTCAAGGGTAATATTTAGCTGGTCAGGGACCAGCTTGGCTATGCGGTCCACTTCCTGATAAGTTATTCCAAGAGCCCTGCCAACGTCTCTGATTACCGCCTTGGCCTTCATCTGGCCGAATGTGATTATCTGGGCTACAAAGTCCTCACCGCCATACTTTTCTGTAACATAGTGAATCACCTCATCCCTGCGGTTCATGCAGAAATCTATATCTATGTCAGGCAGAGATTCCCGCTCAACATTCAGAAATCTTTCAAAAAAGAGGCCGTACTTTACCGGATCGATGTCTGTAATACGCATGGCATAGGCCACCAGGGAACCTGCTGCAGATCCCCTGCCCGGTCCGACCGGTATAGACTGAGACTTTGCCCAGTTAATAAAATCAGCAACTATGAGGAAGTAGGAAGCAAAACCCTTTTCCTTTATGACCGATATCTCTGTATCAAATCTTTCCTTGTATTGGGCCTGTTTTTCTTCGTGGATTTCATCCTCCTGAAAACGCTCCCTAAGCCCCTTTCCGGCAACGGCCTCAAAAAGCCCGCTGTAGGTCTCGCCTTTCTTTATCGTATAGAGGGGAAAATGCCGTTGTCCAAATTCCAGTTCTATGTTGCATTTCTCAGCTATCTCACCCGTCATGGCCACAGCGTCAGGATAGTCTTTAAATCTCTCGGCCATCTCCTCAGGAGAAGTGAAGTAGAGCTTATCTGTGGAGAAACGCATCCTGTTGGTTTCATTAACTGTCTTGTTAGTCTGTATGCACAGCAGGACATCGTGGGCCTTGGCATCCTCAGGGGCCAGGTAGTGACAATCATTTGTGGCAACCACAGGAAGCCCCAATTCTTTACCAATATCCACCAGCCCCTGGTTTACTATTGTCTGCTCGG
Source organism: Deltaproteobacteria bacterium (assembly GCA_019310825.1). Classification (GTDB taxonomy): domain Bacteria; phylum Desulfobacterota; class Dissulfuribacteria; order Dissulfuribacterales; family UBA3076; genus UBA3076. The sequence goes on from JAFDDO010000124.1 coordinate 1,178, forward strand.
CTATACCATTTTCCTGAATCTCCAGATAAAAACGGCTGTCAAATACGCTTGCATAGGTCTCTGCAAGGGCCTTTGCCCTTTCCCTGTCCCCATGGAGAATAGCATCCGGAATCTGACCGTGGAGACAGGCAGAGAGTGCTATAAGACCCTGATTTAAATCCTCCATGAGCTCAAGATCCACCCTGGGTTTGTAGAAAAAGCCTTCAAAGTGTGCAGTGCTCACGAGTTTCAGGAGATTCTTGTATCCGGTGTTATTTTGCGCCAGTAAAACAAGATGAAAGGCAGCTTCCCTTGAACTCCTGGCATTCCTGTCCTTGCGTCCTTTGGGTGCAACATAGACTTCACACCCGATAATAGGCTTAATGTTATACTTGAGAGCTTGTTCGTAAAATCTCAGCGCTCCGTACATATTTCCGTGATCTGTTATCGCTACGGCCTTATAGCCATATTTCCTCGCCTTGGGAAAAAGATCCTTCAGCCTGATAGCACCATCAAGGAGACTGTATTCCGTGTGAAGATGAAGGTGAGTGAAAGAATTGAGTGATTTGGTGATTTGGTTATTTGGTGATTGCATAGATTCTATCTACTCCGTGCCGTTTTCCTCATTCCCACTCAATCGTGGCGGGCGGCTTTGAGCTTATATCATAACATACACGGTTTACCCCGCGCACTTCGTTGATAATCCTGTTTGAGATTTTTGCGAGCAGTTCCGTTGGGAGTCTTGTCCAGTCTGCGGTCATGGCGTCCAAGCTATCTACTACCCTTATTGCCACCACGTTATCATAGGTGCGCTCATCTCCCATAACACCTACTGTCCTTACTGGAAGGAGCACTGCAAATGCCTGCCAGACCTTTCTGTACCAGCTACTGGATTTCATGATTTCAAGGACAATGGCATCCGCCTCTCTCAGCACTTCCAGACGTTCAGCAGTCACTTCTCCCAAGATTCGTATGGCCAATCCGGGTCCGGGAAAAGGGTGGCGAAAAACAAGATCCTCAGGCATTCCGAGTTCCAAAGCAACTTTTCGAACCTCGTCTTTAAAGAGCTCCCTGAGGGGCTCTATCAGCTCAAGTTGCATGACATCCGGAAGCCCTCCTACGTTGTGGTGGCTCTTTATTGTGGCAGAGGGACCTTTGAAAGACACACTCTCTATAACATCCGGATACAGGGTTCCCTGGGCAAGGAAGTGGACATCCCCGATTCGCCTTGCCTCCTCCTCAAAAATCCGGATGAATTCTTCTCCTATTATCTTTCGTTTTTCCTCAGGATCCTTTATGTTAATAAGTTTGCCGAGAAAGCGATTGCTTGCATCCACATAATGGACCTTGAGGTCAAACTGTTTCAAAAAGGCCAAAACCGTCTCTGCCTCATTTTTTCTTAGAAGCCCATTATTAACAAAGATGCTTGTTAGCTGATGGCCTACCGCCCTGTTTACCAGAAGGGACGTGACCGTAGAATCCACTCCGCCTGAAAGGGCGCATATTATCCTGCCGGTTCCGACCTTGGCTTTCATGTCATTGGTGGCACTTTCCACAAAGGAGTGCATATCCCAGGTAGGCCGGCAGCCGCAGACCCTGAACAGGAAGTTGGCAAGCACATCCTTTCCAATCTCCGTATGGATTACCTCCGGATGGAACTGGACTCCGAAAAAGGGCAATATCCGGTGCCGCATGGCTGCAACCGGGCAGGACTCACTGTGAGCTATGCCGATGAAATCCTTGGGCAAGGCCTCTATCCTGTCACCATGGCTCATCCATACCTGATATGTGACAGGATCATGGGCAAGGCCGTGAAACATGTCGCCAGGATCGTCAATTGAGAGCCGGGCAGGACCGTATTCCCTGTGGTGGCTACGTTCCACCTTACCTTTGAGAAGATGTGTTGTGAGTTGCATACCATAGCAAATGCCCAGAATCGGTATCCCAAGTTCAAACAATTCTGGAGAAACAGCCGGGGCTTCTTTATCATAAACACTTGCAGGTCCCCCTGACAGGATGATTCCATTTGGGTCTCTTGCCTTTACTTTTTCTAATGGGATATTGTATGGATATATCTCACAGTAGACCTTGGCCTCCCGGACCCGCCTCGCTATGAGCTGGGTAGTCTGGGAACCAAAATCAAGGATCAATATCTTTTGTTCAAGTATATTTGTCATGGCGGTTTAAGCCTCCAAAATTAAACATAACATCGACCGGACCCTGAGCCAAGCGGTGAAATGCCGAAAAGAAAATGGTGTTTTTTCTAATTGAATAGTATAGAAATTTCCACTTTAGACAGTAGATTACACGGATGGCCACGGATTAGGCAGTGTAATCAGTGAAATCCGTGTCAGAGATTTTTTTAAGCTCTCCCGAAGAACGGATTATGTTCAAAGTTTTGTAAGTCACCGGGGAATGATATAAACACCACATATCACATTCGATAGATACCTGATACTGCGTAAAAATGAGGAAAAAATAGTGACGCCGTCTGAGTTTATGTCGAGCCTTAACAGTTTTGTCTGGGGTCCTGTAATGCTCATTTTTTTGGTGGGCACAGGGGTCTTTCTCACTCTGCGCCTGCGCTTTGTGCAGATATTTCACCTCTTCAAGGCTCTAAAGCTCGTCTTTTCAAGACCCAGTGGAGACGATGCTGCAGGGGACATCAGCCCTTTTCAGGCATTGACCACGGCCCTTTCAGCCACTATTGGAACAGGTAATATTGCCGGAGTCGCAACGGCTATTTATCTTGGCGGCCCTGGTGCCATTTTCTGGATGTGGGTCTGCGCTTTTTTCGGCATGGCAAGCAAGTATGCCGAGGCAGTGCTGGCAGTAAAATACAGGCGCATGCTCCCTGACGGAACCATGCAAGGCGGTCCCATGCGCTATATAGCAGAAGGCCTGGGACTGAAATGGTTGGGGTGGCTCTTCGCGCTGATGGGCAGCGTCTCCGCCTTTGGAATCGGCAGCATGGTCCAGTCCAATTCAGTAGCAGTGGCCCTTGGTGAGACCTGGGGGGTCCCTCCCCTGCTAACTGGAATTGCGCTGGCAACAATGACCGGGATCGTAATAATCGGAGGTATCCATCGTATTGGAAAGGTTACGGAGAAGCTTGTTCCGGTCATGGGGATTACTTATGTATGTGGGGCACTTGTGATACTTGCCCTGAACCTTGACAAGATCCCCGGGGCACTCACCTTGATAATAGAACATGCCTTCAGCCCTGCCTCTGCTGCCGGTGGTTTTACCGGGGCGGCAGTGGCTACTGCCATCCGTTTCGGTGTGGCCCGAGGAGTCTTCTCCAATGAGGCTGGTCTCGGAAGCGCAGCTATCGCACATGCGGCGGCTCAGACCAACAGCCCTGTGCGCCAAGGCCTCATAGCCATGACGGCCGTATTCTTTGATACCATTATTGTCTGTTCCATGACGGCCCTGGTGATCCTTTCCACCGGCGCCTGGACCAGCGGGGAGACCTCCAGCGCGCTAACATATATGGCCTTTGAAATGGGACTGCCCGGCCCTGGCGGCCTAATTGTGACTATTGGGCTTTCTGTATTCGCATACTCTACCATGATAGGTTGGGCCTATTATGGTGAAGAGTGCATTGAATACATACTGGGCCTGAAGGCCAGGGTACCCTATCGCTACTGCTTCTGTCTTGTCATTGCCATTGGCGCATTTCAGAAAGTAAACTTTGTGTGGGATTTTTCCGATACCATGAACGGTGCCATGGCTATCCCAAATCTCATCGGCCTACTGGGGCTCTCAGGGGTGGTATTAAAGATGACCCGTGAGGCTTTGGCCAGACCGGAAATCTAGGTTGTTTTGTACCTGACCGCTATTCCGCTTCGTAGTGGCAGGCGAAATATAAATCAGATCCACAAGCTGCTTATTCTTACTGCTTATTCTTATAGCCTGTTCTGCATTTTTTACAGGTCATGGTCGAAAAATCCATGGTAATGGTCATGGCAAACACCATTATCAATATGGGGTTCACAGACAATTTTCGTCTAAGCATTCATGACAGAGAATTTCGTCACCCCTGAAGATAAAAATTATGTTATAATCCAATAAGTTTACTGACAGACGTCAGGATGATCACCAAATTGGAACGAAGGATAACGAAGTCCGACCCAAAAGGCCCGGTTCGAGGCATTTTTACCCAGTTTGAATTTGCCCTTGACTAGCCTTAAAGTCGCATGATAAAAAGCAATTCGACGATCGGGCCGGCATAGCTCAGTGGCAGAGCAGCTGATTCGTAATCAGCAGGTCTTCGGTTCAAGTCCGAATGCCGGCTCCAAAGAAATCAAGCACTTATAGCTTTTCGCTGTAAGTGCTTTTTTTTATGATGCTATGTGGGTGCTATGCCTTAAAAGAACTTTTGGGAAATTTCGGGTAGATTCTCCATTGAGAAATTATTTCAAAAGCACTCTTTCAAAAAAAGGCAGGGCCGTAGTGACCCTGCCTCTGGCTGCATGCCAGGTAACTTTATCTGCTACTTATCAGTTAGTTGTTAAACTGTGTCCACAGCACGTTCGCCGAGTCGTCTACTGTGCCCACATTTTGTAACCCAACCGACTCATCATAATAGTAAAAGTCATCTTCCACCACTGCGATATATATGCCTGTACTGGCATAATATCGGTAAAAAATCCCTGCAATTTGCTGCGTTTCCTCGCCCAGTTGAATTGGCAGGGGCGATGGACAAAGGAAATCCATATACGCAAATTCAAGCCAGTCGAAAAATATATCGGCCTTTACCAGACCCTGGGGTTCCTGCCATATTCCTGCAAGATTATTGTTGTAAGGCAGCCCTGAATCTACCCATCCAATGTAGGTTATATCATTATGTGTTTTACCAGGACTTAGAAATCCTCCGCCTAAATCGTAAAGGTTATAGAAACCCAGCTCTTGTAAGCGTTCGAATATGGGAAGTGGATCCTCTAATGCTCCGGCGGCATAACCACCCCGTCCATCAGTCTTGCACATGATAATTAAGGTATCATTAACATCAAACTGCCTTACCACCTCCTCGACAAAAAACATGTAGGGTCTTTGAATCCACGTATATTGGCTGGTCACTGGATCAAGCCCCCATAACCAAAAGGGAATATTAATAACCTTTCCCTCCAAAAACGCTCCATCAGTTCCATCATCTCCAGGATGACCTGCCCAATACCATTCATAAGGCGTCCTCACATCAACCAGGTAGGTATTTGGTTGCTGGAGCATAGAATATGCGTCATCAGCAAAAATATATTCCCATGCTGAAACCGAAACTACACTGCTTAATAAAA
>JAFDDO010000125.1 GCA_019310825.1 Deltaproteobacteria bacterium
TTCTATATTGATAAACAATAATAGAGAAATTGGGGAGAGATGAAACAAAAACATGAAGGCTAAAAGTAATTTGTGAGAGTTGCACTTATTAGCTGAAGTCACTTCCCAGTCTTCAATATATTGTGGTTTTTGGCTGCCATGGTAGCAGGATTTTATTTCTTAACTAGGCGGCAAAAATTCTCCTAGATTTTAACGATTCACTTACTGCCTATGGCAAACGGTTTGGAGGGATTTGGAAGACTCGTTTGAGTCAGTATTTGGCGCTTGGAAATGGTCTAAATCGCAAAAAGCGATTTCCTATTACCCAATTGGCCCATCACCGCCGAGCTGCTGCTCAACAAAACGATCTGCAGCGATTCGTACCTCAAGGCTTATCGTCAGAGTAAAGCGTGGAAACCGCATGTGAAGATTGACCTGAAGCTGTCGTCACTGTTCCGTGCTCCGCACGCCTTCATCAGCAAAGCGGGCGAGGCAGTGATGATCTCGCTTCTCAAACGCGAAGAAGATGCGGCTTTGTTGGAGATGTACCTGGTCTACGAGCCGCGAAACTCGTTCAGCGGGTTGCCGCCCATTGAAGACGGCGCTTGCGTCATGTGGGTCAAGCACATGGTCGAGCAGGGAATCAACCTGCGTGCGACAAGTTTCAAACATGGCCTGGTGGGCCATACGGCATTGTTCCCCATGCCACAGAGCAAGTGCGAGATGCTTGTGGTCGTGGCCCCAGGGCATCAGGCCATGGGTATCGGCACCGAATTAACGCGATGTGCCATCGAGCTGGCCCACGAGACCGGTTTTGACGAAATGTGGCTTTCGGTGGAAGCCAGGAACCATATGGCTCGACACATGTATGCGAAGTGCGGGTTCCAGCGTCTGCGCCAATACGGTGACGATGACGTCGAAATGACGTATGATCTTGCCCGTCACCACCGGGTCCAATCCAACTCGATCGCGGAGTTCGTCCGTGAGGCCGCCAGTGTTGACATGAGAACGACCTGCGCGGAGGCGGCCGAGTTGATAATCCGGCACCATGTCAGTGCCTTACCTGCCGTGGATGGCGATGGGAGAGTCATCGGTATCGTCGCCGCGACGGACTTGCTGTCGGCGGCCAATCCGCGCGAATTGGTAACGTCCGTCGTTACCCACGACGTTGTTACCGTTGGCAACCTGTGCCCCATCTCGGAAGTCGTCCAGCTCCTGCGCACTCGCCGGTTGCGCTGTGTACCCGTCGTGGACGAGAACCGGCGACTGATCGGCGTCGTGGGCCGCAGGGAGGTGCTGCAACACTACCTGCAGACGGTGTGGTCACCCGCCACGGAGTCGGTAGAGGCAGGCTGAGCGGCGCACCGGGGCACGGGGAGGCGGTTTGGCGAGCTCCAGGTGGCTGTCCTTATTCTGGCAACACCCCGCATAAATCGGCGGCGGTCAATATTTGAAGATAAGAAATTTATTGAGACAACCATTTGCTTCAAGATGTAAGCAAAGAACGCTGAGCATTAAGGGGCAGGAGGCTGCTGGAGGTGCTAGCCGGTGACTGGACCGGCCACCGGCTAACGGTATAAATGTAAGGAGTTTTTTTGGATTCATATTTCTTATCGGCGCATCATTCAGAAAGCTTGAATGGTTTTCCAGATCCATTGCAATAACAGGGATTATTTTCTGTCCATCGTCTCATAGCTTTGCACTCCGGCTTCCTTCAGATACTACCTAGCGATGATGCCCTTGCCTTCGGCTAGTGCTTTCGCTACCATCATAAAATGATGGAACGGGGTTCCTATACAGGGGACTTTCACCCCATAAGTTCACGCCCATGCCGGGCGTACACAAGTCGATGGAGGTAACGCCTAAAGCTGCGCATAGGCGCACCTCATCTCAGCATTAGCGTGTCAAAACAATAAGGTCCAATATGATACTTTTCTTAAGAAGCATGATAATTGCAGGCATGGTAGCCTTTATCATCTTTATCCATATACAGGCCCAAGCAGCAACTGTCGAATACGAACTCACCATCGCCCAACAAGAGGTCAACTTCACTGGAAAGCCCACCCAGGGCATGACAATCAACAGTGGCATTCCCGGTCCTACCTTGCGCTTCAAAGAGGGTGACTACGCCCGCATCTATGTCCATAACGAGATGAGAGTGGAAACCTCCATCCACTGGCATGGTCTGCTCGTCCCCCCCGATATGGACGGTGTCCCCTACATCAGCTTCCCACCCATTGGGCCCGGCACTACCTTTACTTATGAATTTCCCATTCGCCAGAGCGGAACCTATTGGTATCATTCCCACACAAGCCTGCAGGAACAAAGCGGCGTTTACGGTTCCATCGTCATCGAGCCGCGCCAGAATGCCTTGAAAGTCAACCATGACTATGTTGTTCTCCTTTCCGACTGGACCGATGAGGATCCACACGAAGTGAATCGAACACTCAAGCGCGGTAGTGAGTGGTATGCGATACAGAAAGGCGGCGACCAGAGCATCCTCGGCGCTGCAAGCCTCTCCATGCTTGGCGATTACTTAAAGCGAGAACTCCAACGCATGCCGGCCATGGACATTGCTGATGTGGCCTACGACCTCTTCCTCGCCAACGGCAAACCTGAATCAACCCTCCCTGCTAGGCCAAATGACACTGTTCGGCTTCGCATTATTGATGGCTCTGCCACCACCTATTTCCACCTTGAATTCGCCGGTGGCCCGATGACCATCGTCGCTGCGGATGGTCTGGACGTAGAACCGTTCAAAGAGAATCGTTTTCTCATTGGCGTCGCGGAAACATATGATGTGCTCGTTCAAGTTCCTGCCTCAGGGGCTTATGAATTCAGAGCTACTGCCCACGACGGCTCGGGATACTCTTCAGTGTGGATAGGTTCAGGCCAACGCCACCCGGCCCCCGATGTGCCTAAACCAAATCTCTACCACACCATGGGCGATCTCAGCTTGAAACAAATCTTCTCCCTCACCCCTGCTGGCACCATGGGCATGCCCGATCGCAAGGTTGAAGCTGGTAAATTCGATCAACCCGGGATGATGAGGATGGACTCGATGGATATGGGTGCCATGCACGACATGGAAAGTATGAAACAAAGTGCAAACCATAACAAAATGAAGATGGTTGGTATGGATCATAAACCCAGCGTGGGCGATACATCAAAAAATGGCGGCATGACGATGGATCATCCCACTTCCATTGCCGAAGGTATGGCCCGTGAAGGCCACTCCATGTCTATCCCTATCCAAGCTTCGCGGATCGGCAAAAAATATGCTACGGATTTTCGCTTACTCGCTGCTGACGTAGCCGCATCCAAAAACCTCGCAGTTGATGGCGATCCGGGCCGCCCAGGGCCCCCCTACGCCAAACTGCGGGCCACCAAGCCCAATGCTTTTTCGAAGGACAAACCCGTCCGCGAAATCCGCTTCACCCTTGATGGAGACATGGAGCGCTACGTATGGTTTCTCAACAACAAGCCACTCTCAGAAAGCGACTCGATCCGCATCCGCGAAGGCGAAGTCGCACGCTTTATCATGATTAACCGCACCATGATGCATCACCCAATGCACCTGCACGGCCAATTCTTCCGCGTCATCAACGGCCAGGGTGACTACACCCCGCTTAAACATACTGTCGACGTTGCCTCTATGTCCACCACGGTTATTGAATTCGACGCCAACGAGTTCGGCGATTGGTTCTTCCACTGTCACTTGCTCTATCACATGAAGGGTGGTATGGCCCGCGTTGTACACTACGAAGGCTTTACTCTCGACCCCCAACTTGCCGAAGTCCGGCCTAACCTCTACAAAGATTTCTGGTATTTTTGGGGCCAGGGTGACGTTCTCACCAATATGACTGAGGGCTTTCTGATGTTTTCCAACACCCGCAATATCCTGACCGCAGAGTGGGAACTGGGGTGGCAGGAGGTGGACGATACCGAGTGGGAAGGGATCTTCACCTACGATCGCTACATAAACCGTTTTTTATCTATCTTCGCTGGTGCTTACCTATTGGGTGAAAGGGACGAGCTTGACGAAACCCGAGGAGTGTTTGGATTTCGCTACCTACTGCCACTCAACCTGGAGTCTCGCGCGTGGATTGATACCGACGGCGGTGCGAGGTTCAACTTGGGAAAATCTTTTGAATTGACGCCTCGCCTCGCACTATACGGCGAAGCTCAATTTGACACCCACGATAAGTGGGAAGGTAGAACAAGACTTTCCTACCTGGTGCATAAAAACCTTTCGGTTGTTGGTCAATGGCACTCTGATTACGGCTTTGGCGGAGGCCTTCAGATTCGATTTTGATATTTAAAGGCTAACAGGACAAATGCACTCGGACTACCAAAAGCTGCGCCGCTTCGCTCTGCAACTTTTGGCATCCGGTGATTTGCGACGTTCGGCGATAAAGACATATACCAATGAGAATATTCAGCATCAAAGAAAACGGGAAATTTGAAGAGTTCTCACAGACCCACTTCCATGTCGATCACGAGGAATCGGTATTGGAAAATTGGCTTGAAAGTGAAATAAGGGTCAGGACTGATAAATGGGTATTTACAACAACCAAAATGCCCAATTGTAAAGAAAAATTACTTTAAAAAATGATTTTTCAATTGTTTTCATTAGGGAAAAGGAAAAGATAGTGGAACATGAAGCTACAGCTCGGCTAGCATTTTTTTTCGGTATTCTGGTACTTGTCGCCTTGGGTGAACTTCTCTCTCCTCGGCGAGTGCTGACTATGTCCAGGCCGATAAGGTGGTTCAGCAACCTGGGCGTGGTAGCGGTGGGTGCCCTTGCCGTGCGGCTGCTTTTCCCCTTCATCGGTGTGCATGTGGCCTTGGCGGCCCAGGAGCAAGGATGGGGGCTGCTCAACGTGGTCGATTTGCCGGAATGGCTTGAAGTGCTCATCGGCGTCCTGGTGCTCGATCTCGTGGTGTATCTCCAGCATGTGATGTTCCACACCGTACCCCTAATCTGGCGGCTGCACATGATGCATCATGCCGACATGGACATTGATGTTACCACGGGGTTGCGGTTTCATCCCATTGAAATCCTCATCAGCATGGTCATAAAAATGACCGCCATCGCCGCTCTTGGACCCACGGTGTTCACGGTTATTCTTTTTGAGATCATTCTCAACGGCACCGCCATGTTCAACCACGGCAACCTCAAGCTGCCGCTAAAGCTCGACAAGTACCTCCGATTGCTGGTTGTCACGCCGGACCAGCACCGGGTGCACCATTCCGTCACCATCCGCGAAACAAACAGCAATTTTGGATTCAACTTCCCTTGGTGGGACCGCATCTTCGGCACATACCGGGCACAACCTGTGATGGGGCATGAAAAAATGACGATAGGGCTCGCACAGTTTCGTGAACCAAGAAAGAACAACCTGCTCCATATGCTGCTAATGCCTTTTACCGATAAAGCGGGATCTTACTCCATAGATGGGCATGGTGCCGATCCTGAAAGGATTGTAAGGTGATAGCGAGGGAAAAAGAGGGAAGTCCTTAAGTAAGTAAATAACTCGAAACTTGAGTTTCCTTGATTGTTTGGTAAACGAGAAAAGGACGGATTTCTTTAATTCCTCGCCGTCGATGAGTAATACAGAAAAAATCGCCGAATCGGGTAAGGGGAGGTTTTTCTCCTCCCCTCCCCACACCAGACCGCATGCGGGTCCGCACGGTGCGGTTCCCGGTAAGTTTTAAAAGGCATTTTCAAATACCTCTCAGGGCTGGCTACAAGCTAAGCGCCGACTGAATTGGCTCTGCCGATCGCCTCACAGCTTTGCACTCCGGCTTCCTCCAGACGATATCTCACGGTAACGCCCTTGCCTTCGACTAGTACTTTCGCTACCATCATAAAATGATGGAACGGGGTTCACATACAGAGGACTTTAACCTCATAAGTTCACGCCCATGCCGGGCGTACACCAGCGGCTGCAGTCGACTGCGCACGCAGGCAGGCGAACTTGCCCACGTGCTCGCGACTGATCTGCGGCGATTATGCTCTGAGATAAATATTTATGGAAACACTGGAAGAAAAAATTCAGCGAGTTACCAAAGAGAAAGTTGCAATTAAACCGTACAATTCTATGTGGCCTTTGATGTTTAAGGAGGAGAAGGGTCATCTATTGTCGAATCTACCAAATGGTCTCATAAATCGTATAAAGCATTTTGGAAGCACGGCTGTTCCCGGCTTATCTGCGAAGCCGATTATTGATATGTTGGTTGAGGTTGCCTCACTTGAAAAGACAAGAAATAAAGTAGCCCCAATTCTGGAATCACAAGGATACGACTATTTTTGGAGACCTACTTGGGGAGATGATACTCCACCGTTCTATGCTTGGTTTATAAAACGTGATGTCCATGGAGTACGTACTCACCATATACACATGATTGAGAATGGTGCTTCATTTGTTGAACATTGGGATAGGCTATT
>JAFDDO010000126.1 GCA_019310825.1 Deltaproteobacteria bacterium
GTGTTCTTCAGACAAAATTGATAAATTACAATGAGGCGCAAATTGCTTTTAATAAAATCACAGCAAGGTTTCCATCCTCAAGGTATGCGGATTATGCCGGAACACGACTTAAGCACATAAGAAAACGTTTGCGGTCGGATCAATAGCGTCCGATGTGCCCGAAGAGCCAGTGCCCTTTTGTGCAATCCCGTCCTTGGCCGGTGATTCATGTGGGCAATATTCTCTGTCTGTGTATGTCTGTGTGGGTCTGTGGCCAAATCAATTCAAGGTCCCCGTCATAAAAGACGATATTTTAATAGCGATTGAAGGAAAATACCGGTGGCAAATGTGGCGGTTGTAGACCGTGGCCTAGAGGGATGTCACTGGAAGGGAATTTAGCTTAATCTCCGCGCTGAATACACTGCAAAAAAGTCATGAAATATGAAAACAAGGGACGATATATCAAAAAATCATGTCTTTTATAATGTGATCGGACGGGATAAGTTCAATAGCTATATTCAAATAATCCGGCCCTATCAGTGGATCAAGAACCTCCTTGTCTTTGCGCCTATTTTTTTTGCCGGCAGGCTTACTGAATGGAATCTCCTAAGATTGACCATAGAAACCAGCGTCATATTTTGTGCTGTCGCGAGCCTGGGATACATTCTTAACGACTGGATGGACCGAGATCAGGATTCCTGCCATCCGGAAAAGTGTAAACGGCCTATCCCAACCGAAAGGCTGACGCGAAGAGACCTCCTACTGTTGGTGACCCTACTTGGGTCTTTCACCGTCCTTTTATCTGTTGAATACGCTGCCAATCTGAGCATTATTGTCTGTATTTTTAGCTACTTAGCCTTAACCACAATTTATAGCCTCGGGCTGAAAAATATAGAAAGCCTTGAGATATTCATGGTAGCTTGCTTTTTTGTGCTACGGGTTATGGCCGGAGGCCTTGCAACAGGAATTCCTGTCTCGGATTGGTTGTTTTTGACAGTATTTTTCCTTGCGCTATTAATTACATTGGCCAAACGAAAATCTGAGTTGGTTGTATTGCATAAAGATGCCCAGAATCATAGACGAAGCTTAGCTCATTATTCTTCAGCATATCTAAATCATTTCCTCTGGACAACTGGAGGGATCAGCATACTCACATACGGTCTATATGTAGTGGGCAACAAAAATAATATAATTTATTCTATAATTCCTGCTACGTATGGAATAGCTCGTTTTTTGCTATTGGTAGATAAAGGTAAAGGCGGTGATCCTATCTTAACTTTGGCTAAGGACCCGCATCTTGTATTAACCGTTTTGATTTTCTTCGGTTTTATTTGTTACCATATATATAGTTGACAACCCGAAATGTGTTAACTTGAACCTACGTCTTGTTTCGTGTTTTCGTGATTGATTTTGAGTAGTTTCTTAACCGCACAGCCGCAGGTCCAAAAAATTTCATTTGTGCGATTACACGTCAGATTGCGCAACAAACGAAAAAGAAAAGAGTTATCACGAAAGCACGAAAGTACGAAAACGCGAAAGGAATAGGACATATTGGACGAGTTGAATTTCAAAGAAATAGACATTGAAACCTTGGCAAAGGCTAAAGAAACGCATCAGTTTGAAGAATTAAGTAGCAGGATAATCGGAGCTGCAATTGAGGTTCACCGGGAACTTGGTCCAGGGTTTTTGGAAGCTATATATGAGGAAGCACTGAAGATTGAATTGTCTGAACAGAGCATATGCTATGAGTCTCAAAAAGAGATAAAGATAGAATATCTTGGTGTAGAAATTGGCGTGCATCGGCTTGATTTACTTGTTGAAAAGAAAATTATTGTAGAATTGAAGGCCGTGAAAGAGTTAACAGATATCCATTTTGCCCAACTTAGGTCATATCTTAAAGCAGCGGATCTAAATGTGGGCTTATTGCTGAATTTTGCACAATCCACTATGGAGATAAGGCGGGTTGTCAACTAATTTGAGGTATCATTGTTTTTTTCGTGTTTTCGTACCTTCGTGTTTTCGTGATTGATTTATAGGCATTATTCGTGAATCGTCGCATAAAGTTGTTAAAAATAGTTGATTCCTTCGTCGGTCCATTGGCCCTCAGGCTCGCTATCAATAGTAGTTTGGGGAAAAGACGAACGTCAATTAATCAAAAAATCGAAAAGGTGCTGGTAATCAGGCCCGGCGGGATTGGGGATGCCGCGCTTCTGCTGCCGACCCTCAAGATATTGAAGGACGTCATACCCGCTATACAGATCCACATACTGTGCGAGCCAAGAAACGCAGGGGTGTTCACTCATTCCCCATTCGTTTCAAAAATTTTAAATTACAACAGATTGGGAGATCTGAAAAAGGTCAGAGAGACTGAATACGATTGTATCTTCGATACTGAACAGTCTCATTTCTTGACAGGCGCATTTGTTGCCTTCTCGAAAGGATACAAAAAAGTCGGTTTCGCGACGGAAGGGAGGGATAAGGCTTACGACGTCAGTGTTGAATATTTTCAGGATGAATATGAGGCAGAGAGCTTTTTCCGTCTCTTTGCCGCCAGCATTGAAAATTGGCCAGAAAAATTCCAGTTGAGGCCTCCTTATTTTTTCCCGAGAAATCAGGAAAGGGGAAAGATCGATGCTCTACTAGCTGATATTAAAAGAGAAATTGTCTGCATATTTTCGGGAGCAAGCATAATAGAACGGCTTTGGCCTTTAGACAAATGGAGCCAGGTAGCTGATGAGTTATGGAAAATGGGAAAGCAGCCGACAATTATAGGAGGGAAGGCGGAAATAGATATATCTCAAAAAATTATGGACACCGCTAACAGCCCAATTCTCAATCTTTGCGGCAGACTCTCACTCTCTGAGACTGCGACGATGTTTGACCGCAGCAGACTTTTGATAAGCACTGATTCAGGAATGCTTCATATGGGAGCCATGTGCAACATACCCACTGTTTCGCTTTTCGGCCCAGGTATTGCTGACAAATGGGGGCCTCAAGGGAATAGACACAGGATAATCAATAAAAATCTTCCATGTAGTCCATGTACGAAATTTGGCACCACACCGCCTTGCCCGAACAATATGGCCTGTATGATGGATATTTCTAGTGAAGAAGTATTGGGGGCCTCCAAGGGCTTATTGTAAAAATTGTAGCTGAGCGGTTACACGTCACGAAAAAGAAAAGAATTATCACGAAAACACGAAAGGGAAGTCACTGGATGGACTATGAATCTCGAACTCGGTATTCGTTTTTCATTCGATGTTGAACGTTCGACGTTCGATGTTCATCTTTTTTTATGTCTTTTTTCGTGTTTTCGTGATTAATTTTAAGTAGTTTTTTAATCGCACAAGGTCGAAAAATTGACATTGCCCCTTATTTATGCCATTTTGTGGATAGAATAAGGGGCAATAACATGAAAAGGTTTTCGGGACAATATTTGGTCCAATGGATCAAAAAGCGGCGAAGAAAGCCTCTCATCCTCCGTGGTGCGCGGCAGGTTGGAAAGTCTACGCTTGTAAGGCAGTTTGCCAACCAACAGAATTTTTTGTTGAATGAAATAAATCTGGAACGACATCTTGAGTTGGACAAGGTCTTTGCGACGCTCGACATAGCAGTGATCCGCGGAGAATTGGAGGCTCTGGTAGGTCGATCGATCACAGAACCGGGATCTCTCCTTTTTCTGGACGAAATCCAGGCGACACCGTCAGCGATCCAGGCGCTCCGATATCTCTATGAAGATCTCCCGGATATACCGGTCATTGCGGCAGGGTCTCTGCTGGAGTTCACTCTTGCCGATCACAGTTTCTCAATGCCGGTGGGACGTATCGAGTATCATCACCTCGGCCCGATGACATTCCGGGAATTTCTGCAGGCCATCGAACCGACTTTATGTCGTTATCTTGATGACCTGGACTTTGACTCCATACTGCCAGACTCCGCTCACCGAAAGTTGCTGATGCGCCAGCGACAATACCTGTTCGTGGGGGGCATGCCGGAGGCGGTGCTGGTGTTCCAGGAAAGCGCTTCGCTGGAGGAAGCGACTGCCGTACACCGCCGCATTGTCAGCACCTATGAGGACGATTTCGCCAAGTATGCCCGTCACCACGAGTTGGCGCTTCTCCAACGCATATTTCACCTAATCCCCCGCCAGGTAGGGCAAAAGGTCAAATACGTAAACTTCTCAAGAGAAGATCGCTCCCGTGATGTAAAGGCCGCCATCGAGTTGCTTGCGAAAGCTCGTGTCTGCACTCGTGTTTTCGCCAGTCATTGCTCTGGTATTCCGCTCCATGCCGACATCAATGAATTTGCCTACAAACTCTTGTTTCTGGATGTGGGACTTATGAATCATGTGTGCGGTTTGGATTGGCCGACCTTGAGGAGGATGAACAATGTGCAATTGATTAATGAAGGCGCTGTGGCTGAACAGTTTATCGGACAACATCTGGCCTATACCAGCCAGGGCGTGGAGCCTCCCCGACCGGTTTACTGGTTGAGAGAAGGACGCAAGACAAACGCCGAGGTTGACTATGTGATTTCCCGTGGCCCCAATGTTTTTCCTGTGGAGGTCAAAGCGGGAAGGAGCGGGAAGTTGCGCTCTCTGCACCAGTTCGTGGCATGCGGGAAATCGCGAAAGGCCGTTCGGTTTGACACGAACCAACCCAGTCGTCAGCAAATCACCTATCAAGTACCGACTGCCGGCAAAAACAAAAAAACGTTCTTTGAACTTCTTTCCTTGCCACTGTATGGTGTCGGAGAATTAGAGCGGTTGCTGGACCCGGAATGAAATTACTTTTACACGAAAAAAATATCAGTAACTTGATAGTATGGGAATTTCCTTTTTTGACAGGATCAACAGGATCATAAGGATAAATGTATCATGTAAATCCTGTCAAAAAGAGTCCCGCCGAAGGCGGCTAAGTTCATTTCTATGTCTTGTTTCGTGTTTTCGTACTTTCGTGTTTTCGTGATGGGTTTTGAATAGTTTCTTAACCACACAAGGTCCAATACTTTCATAATGAATACGAGGCAAACAGTTTTTTCCGTCTCTTTGCTGCGGGAATTGGAAATTGGCCGAAAAATCTTTCAGTTGTGGTCCCCTTATTTTTCCCCGAAAAATCAAGAAAGGGGAAAAGTCGATGCTCTACTATCTGATATTAAAAGAGAAATCGTCTGCATATTTCCAGGAGCAAGCATAATAGAACGGCTTTGGCCTATAGACAGGTGGAGTCAGGTGGCTGATGAGTTATGGAAATTGGGAAGGCAGCCGACAATTATAGGAGGGAGGGCGGAAATAGATATGTCTCAAAAAATAATGGACTTTGCTAAATGCCGAATTGTCAATCTCTGCGGTAAGCTCTCACTCTCTGAAACTGCGGCCCTGTTTGACTGTAGCAGACTTTTGATAAGCACTGATTCAGGAATCCTGCACATAGGAGCCATGTGCAACATACCCACTGTTTCGCTATTCGGCCCCGGGATTGCTGACAAATGGGGGCCTAAAGGGGAAAGGCACAGTATAATCAATAAGAATCTTGAATGTGGTCCATGTACGAAATTTGGCACTACACCGCCTTGCCCTAACAATATGGCCTGTATGATGAATATTTCTAGTGAAGAAGTATTAGAGACTTCCAAGGGCTTATTGTAAAAATTGTAGCTGTGTGGTTACGCGTCAGATTGTGCAGCACACGAAAAAGGAAAGAATTATCACGAAAACACGAAAGGGAAGTCTTCGGATAAACGCGCCACTTTAAGGTATCACTGTCTTTTTTCGTGTTTTCGTACTTCCGTGTTTTCGTGATGGGTTTTGAGTAATTTCTTAATCACGCAGATTGCAAAGATTTAAAGGACAAAACAGCAGTGGAAAATTTGAGAATTTTTTTCCTGTTTCTCAAAAATATTGTTCAGAATTCCTATATGGTCAAAACCATGGTTGTCAGGGACCTTAATAGCAGGTACTCCGGATCACTGTTGGGTATATTCTGGTCTGTTATCCATCCTCTGGCCCAGGTGGTGACATACACTTTCATTTACACCTATGCTTTTGGGGCCAGGCTTCCCGCAAATGAGGGTACTACAGTTTTTGCCGTATGGTTTATGTGCGGGCTCCTCCCGTGGTTGATGTTTGCCGATACGGTCAAGAGGTCTTCCAACATACTGATAGCCAACAAGAATCTGATTACAAAGAATGTGTTCCCCTCCGAAATATTGCCTGCGGTCGTGCTATTTTCAAACATAGTCAACCATTTCATCTTTTTTGGTATTGTGATGTTTCTGATTCTAATCACTGGGGGTAAAATTAGTTTTTTTATCCTTTTGCTCCCGTTTTATTTGCTGGTCCTTAGTGTCTTTGCGCTTGGGGTAGGATGGATTGTTGCAAGCGTTGACGTTTTTTTGAGAGATGTAAGCCAGATACTCACTGTAGCGATTCAACTCTGGTTTTTCTTTACT
>JAFDDO010000127.1:0-1233 GCA_019310825.1 Deltaproteobacteria bacterium
GGCGTGGGTTCGGTAACAAGCAATGTATAGTCTGCATCTTTTACAGTGGCGATCACCGGGCATGAGGTGCCTGGCGGGGAATCCAGAATAACCAGACATTCGGACGAGGTTTCTGCCTCTGCCTTTACCGCTTTTATAAGAGGCGGGGACATGGCTTCACCTATCCTTAATTTGCCTTGCACAAAGGATATTCCGTTGGCATGGCCTTTTTCAACAAACCCGATTTCCCGTTCTGCTTCAGCCAGGGCATCCTCCGGGCAGATCAGAAAGCAGCCCCCGCAAGAGTGGCAGAGTTCCGGAAACGTCATTATGATTTTGTTAAAGACCGTAATAGCATTGAATCTGCATATGTCACGACACTTGCCGCAATATGTGCACTTGCTCTCAATTACAGATGGGACTGTGAGAGTACATCTATTTTTCTGTTCAATCGAAGGGCTAAGAAAGATATGGGCATTTGGTTCCTCCACATCACAGTCCAGAAGTTGAACAGGTCCTCTGGCTGCCAGAGCCAGGCTCACCGAGACCGTGGTCTTGCCGGTCCCTCCCTTTCCACTTGCCACTGCAAGTTTCATAATAATTTCCTTTATACTTATTGAACGATCAGCCTTTAGCGGCTAGCTATTAGTTTAATGATTACAGGATGTTTTACTATTACAAACTTTCACCTATTGGGTGTTATTCCTAATTAACGTAATGCCCTGATTTTTCAAAGCTAAACGCTAATAACCAACAGCTAATCGGTCAACTTAGATTATAGTATCTGTCCTTAAGTGCCTTAACTTTTTGAGTTTTTGCCCGTACCACCGCCCGTACCACCGCCCGTACCACCGCCCATTCCACCGCCGCCACCGCCGCCCATTCCGCGGCCACCGCCGGCTATTCCGCGACCTCTGCCACCGCCGCCCATTCCACGACCACCGCCACCCATTCCACGACCACCGCCCATTCCACGACCACCGCTAAACGATGGACCAAGGATTTTGCCCGAATTTGCTGTAGCACTGGGGCCTTCGTCTGGTGACGAAATCGCCCCTTTTCTATACTGTTCTATAGCTTCCCCGACTTTTCCGCTCACATTTGATATAATCCTGATTCCACTTGCCTGGAGGACTTCAAAGGCTTTTGGCCCTACTTGTCCTGTCAAGACCGCCTGAGCACCTGATCCAGCTACAAGAGTACCGGCATTAATACCTGCTCCCTGGGCAGCTCCCTGGGCTGCCAAATTGTCGA
>JAFDDO010000127.1:1263-7679 GCA_019310825.1 Deltaproteobacteria bacterium
TATCAACTATTACGAAATAGCTGGCCCTTCCAAACCTGGGGTCTATAGAAGAGTCCAGATCTTTTCCTGTTGCACTAATCGCGATTTTCATATAATTTTCTCCTTTTTTATCTTCGGGTAATAATTTTCCTTATTCTCAAATCGTTCCCCTGACGCCTTCTGTATTCATAACCCACGAATCAGCAGTTCAGGTTTTCGGTAAACCTTGAATTTTTGAACTGGTGAACCCGTTAACGGTTACGATATTGGTATTGTTTCCCAGTGAATCGGATCGGGGCCGTTCTTCTATATTACTTTTTTAGGTTTTCTTCAATGGAAACATCAGATTTGCGGGATTTTTTATATTTAATTTTCTACAATTTATAAAAAAATAAAGTCTGATTTTAATAAACTATCCCGCCTCAAGCGGCGGGGAATAAAAACCCAAAAGTTGTCCCCAATTAGTTGCAAACCATTCTCTATAACGATTTATAAATTATGTACGGCCTGGTATCTTGTCAATAGATTTTTTTGAGCGTATGATCTTTTCAAAGGTAGTGATATCGAAAATTCTTGTACTTTTGTGGTATTGGGTGCTATTTTTTTAAAGGATATTTTGCGTCTGAGGTAATAGCTCTGGTGTTGAAATTGGTGACACAGTGGACTTAAAATCCATCGAAGTTTATCTTCATGTCGGTTCGACTTCGGCCTTGGGTACCAGATTTGAATTTACAAAAAAGGAGAGAGTTCATGAAAAAGGGTGAAAAACTGGTAGTTATCGGCTGTGGCGGTGTCGGTGGTCCTGCCGCAATGCTGGCGAAGAAACTTATGCCGGATGTTGATGTAACTATTATTCGGAAAGAAGAACGATTTATCGTTAGGTGAGCTTTGCCTCATGTTGTGGCCGGTCTGGCCACTGTTGATTCTATTACAAATCCAGATGCCATGTTCAAAAAAGCGGGTATTACTGACATTATTACAGAAGCAACCCACGTGGACACTGGGAAAAAGACAGTCGAATTATCAAATGGCAACTCTATTGATTATGACAAGATCATTCTAGGAACCGGGGCAAGCCCGGTGATACCTGAATTTGAAGGAGTTGACCTTGAGGGAGTATTTACTTTAAGGGGTGTACCGGATGCAGAAAGAATAAAAAAGTTTTTGGAGGAGAAAAAGGCCAAAAACCTTGTTTTCATAGGAACAGGATTTATTAATCTTGAACTGGCGGCATTGCTTTCTGAAACCACGCCGGATTACTATAATATAACAATTATTAAGTATATGACTTTAGGGCCACCTCTGGCCCTTATGCTTGACGCGGACATGGCGATCAAGATACAGGAACGTATGGTTGAAAAGGGTCTCAATATGAAAATGGAGTCCAGGGCAACAAGGATTCTGGGCCAGAATGGGATAGTTACAGGCGTGGAACTTGAGACCGGCGAAAAAATCGATGCCGACATGGTCATGGTTTCAGTGGGGGCAAGGCCGTATCTGGAGTTGGCAAAGGATATGAACCTCGAACTTGGAAAGTTCGGTGTCAAGGTGAATAAATACCTGGAAACATCAAATCCGGATATCCTTGCAGCTGGAGATTGCGTTGAAAAAATCCATTTTGTGACCAAAAAACCTACATCTTCGCTACTACGTGGCCCTTCAGTTATTCAAGGACGTCTTGCAGCCAAAAGACTGGCAGGGTATGAAATTGAATTTCCAGGAGTATTAAACAACTCTGCGGTAAGAATCTTTGACAAGTATATAGCTGCCACAGGATTGACAGATAAGCGGGCGAAAAAGGAGGGATTTGAAACTGTCAGTGCTGTAGTAAATTCCAGGAGTAAACACGGCATGATACCAGGTGTTAAAACCTGGACGCTGAAGCTTGTCTTTGACAAAAAGACTCAAAAGCTGATAGGTGGACAGATTTTAAGTGATAGTGACGCGCCTGTGAAGGAGATTGATACGATCAATGCCCTGATCATGGGTGAAAAAACCATCCCTGAAATAACCACATTTATGTGTGCGGGAAACCCTGATTGTTCCTCTGAACCGAGCCTTGAACCTATTACGATTGCTGCGGAACAGGCACTACAGAAATTAAGATAACGTAAATCCCTTGCAGTTCAATATACCCCGCGGCTTGCCGCGGGGTAATTCATTCTCTAAATGTTCCCTCTCAGTTTTTTAACCAATTCGTCCAATGCCATTGAAAAAGGAAATACTATAGGTGACCCCGTTAAAAGCGGATGGGTTCCGATTTGGGCTGTCAGCGTAGAATAAACAGTCATTCTATTTTGGATAACAATGCTCATGAAATTAATAAATTCTCCTATACATGGTCCTCCAATAACTGAGCCACCGAGCAACAAACCGGATTCACGGATAGCTATTAACTTTACAATTTGTTTATTTGTTCCGGGTAATGTCCCTGGATGTTTGGAAATTCCCGCATAAGTCCCTGTTACTATATCAAATCCTTCTTTACGTGCTTGATTTTCAGTTATACCTGCCGCACCAAAAGCCGCATCTCCTATAGCCGTGCAAAATGTAGCGATTGTTCCGTTATGCGTCTTCACAAACCCTATATTATATAAGTTGAAGCCTGCAAGTCTTGCTTCTACGCAAGCAGTTGAGGCCAACATAAGGCCTATCTTTTTTCCTGTGATAAAATCACGTTTTTCAGCACAATCGCCCACAGCAAATATATCTGCACTTTTCTCAGTGCGCATATATTCATCTACCCTTATAAAACCCATATCATTGAGTCCCAGCCCTGATTTTTCCGCAAAAGCCGTATTTGGTCTGTATCCCGTGGCTAAAATTACGGCGTCTACATCCATTTTTTCACCATTATTTAACAGGACACCGGAAACGCTTTTATCTCCCAAAATTTCCTTAATCCCGCTTCCGGCCTTTATATTGATCCCTCTTGAGATAAGGGCTTCTTCTGCTTGAATCGCGACTTCGTCATCAAAAGCAAGAGACAAAATGTGAGGCAACAGTTCAACTATGGTTACATTTTTGCCCAGTTTCCTGAGTTCGTCAGCGACCTCAACACCGATAAAGCCGCCGCCTATGGCAGCAATGTTTTTACATCCCTCAAGTTTTTCCCTGACGCCATCTAGATATTCTTTATCTTTTGGTATTAAAAAGACATTTGCAAGATCAGCACCTTTTAGCCATCCGGGATTA
This sequence comes from Deltaproteobacteria bacterium, assembly GCA_019310825.1. GTDB lineage: Bacteria > Desulfobacterota > Dissulfuribacteria > Dissulfuribacterales > UBA3076 > UBA3076. The sequence continues at coordinate 4,438 of JAFDDO010000127.1, forward strand.
GCAGGTGTTGAGCCTGTTGCTATAATAAGCTTTTCAAAGCTGATTTCTTTACCGTCTGAGGTTTTACAGGTTTTGTTCTCCGTATCAATTTTTTCAACTTCACCTATTTGAATTTTTACACCCGCATTTTCCAAAGGAGCATCAGGTATCACATTTTTATCACTTGATTTAAGCGTGCCGAACATATACGGAATTCCGCATGGGACAAGAACGGTTCGTTCCTTTCTTATCACCATAACTTCCTTGTCCGGATAAAAAGATTTTGCGGTCCTCGCAGCCACAATACCTGCTGCACTCCCTCCGATTACAAGCACATCTGTTTTTTCCATTTTATCCTCCTTTCAGCTTGATATAAGTGTCGATATTCTTTCGGCAATATCTTCCAAGGCCTCTATTAAACCTAAAGTGATCGGTTTAGGGTTCAAGGTTCAAAGGTTGTAAACACTTGACATCCAACACATTATTAAATAATTCGTCTATTTGCTTCTTTCACCTATTGGTTGAAACATACTTATGCCCTCGATTGAGGCATTATCCTTTTGATATGAACCCTTTAGGGTTTTTCAACCTGGAACCGTGAACGCTGAACCGCTCAACCTGGGTTAAATAGGCACAAGCGGCTTAATGAAGACAACAGCCAAATTTTCACAAAAGCTCATAAGTTAAAGTTTCTGTTTTTCATTTGCAATAAGCATCCGTTTCAGTCCGCGCTGTCTTGGAATATCCGGACCATAAACGCCAACATCCATGAGTCCAATTTCATATATACCCCTTATTTACAAGTTGCAAGAGCTATTAAGGCAAGAGAGCAGAGCCTAGCATTCAGATATCAAGAAACTTCGGAATTTTAAACAACGTATTGACAAAAACCGAATTAATGCAAATATTATGAGCATACGATAATAACCAAAAAGGAGGTGGAAAATATGCCTAGAATGGATGGAACAGGACCCATAGGAACTGGTGTTCCAGGTAGAGGACTTGGTCCCTGCGGTAAAGGAACACAGGCCCAACCCGGAAGATTTGCCTCCGCACAAGACAATGTTAGAGGCCTTGGACGTGGTGGTGGCGGTTTTGGTCGGGGTCGTCGACAGAGGCGCAGAATTTCTTCTGCAAGTTTTTCTGGTAATAATCCAGGCAACAATTAATCTCAACACAGGTAAGCGTTCACAGGGCACCGCATCTGCTTTGTTGTCGGGCACTTGAAGTACAGGGAGTACGTATGCGTACCCTCCGCCTCGCATCCGCAGCACCCTGTAAACGCTTACAGTTCAGTGGGTTGCGGTAAAACTGGCGTTGTAGTCCCGTGGACGGTTACCAGCACAGAAAGGGTATTACCCAGATTCGTGTGAAAAAATATATGCTAGAGGCTTTTTCGATTTCACACACTGGGTAATATCCTGACTCAAATTTTTAATTGATCATTACCAACATATTATTAAATTATGTATAAATATCTTTTTGGCCCTGTGCCATCGCGGCGTTTAGGAATGTCTTTGGGCATTGATCTTATTCCTCATAAAATATGCTCGCTCAATTGTATTTATTGTGAATGTGGTCCTACTACAAAGTTAACCTTGGAAAGAAAAGAGTATGTTCCCTATGATGATGTAGTAAAGGAACTAGATAATTATTTTAGTAATAATCCTAATCCGGATTATATTACTTTTTCCGGTTCGGGAGAGCCCACCCTTAACTCACGCATTGGCGATGTTTTAGAATTTATCAAATTGAAAAAACCAGATATTCCGGTTGCCGTTTTGACAAACGGGACCTTGTTTTATCAAAAACAGCTAAGAGCAGAATTATTTAATGCAGATCTTGTGCTGCCGTCATTGGATGCTGCATCAGAGATGTCTTTCCGAAGGATTAATCGGCCACATCATAGTCTTAATATCCAGGAGTATATACAAGGTCTTCAAGATTTCAGGAAAGAGTATAAGGGTCAGATATGGCTCGAAGTTCTTATTATCCCTGGTTATAATGACAGCAATTCAGATCTCAAATTACTTAAACAAGCGTTTGATAAAATCCAGCCTGAAATTATACAACTAAATACACTCGACAGGCCGGGAGCTGTGTCTGATATTCGAACAGCGACCAGAACAGAGTTACAGCAGATAGTAGATTACTGGCAACTTGATAATGTAGAAATTATTGCTTCTGCTTCTAAACGGAAAGATATTAAGTCTTATCGGGAAGATATACAAACTGCGATTTTGGAAACAATATATAGAAGACCGTGTACTCTTAACGATCTTGTAAAAATTCTTGGATCACATATTAATGAAATTAATAAATATCTTGATATATTGGAAGCAGAGAATAAAATTGAATCTACTCGTCAGGAAAGAGGTTTATTTTATAAAATTAAACATAAATAGCCAGATGAGCCATATCTAGATAATCGCTGGCGATTCGGGTATGCTTTTTGTGAGTGAGCTATTAAATATCAAGAACACCACCAAGAACAAGGGAGACAAAAAATGGCAAAATTAACACAGGACATGAAGGACGTGATGGAAAAGAGCCAGGGGTATGCTGTAGCTACGTGTGATAAAGACGGCGTTCCCAATGTGGTTCCGATTCACTTTGTCAAGGTCCTTTCGGATGATGAGATCATGCTGGCTGATGTGTTTATGAAAAAGACATTAGAAAATATTAAGCAGAGACAAGTCATGGCTGTATCCGCATGGGATTATGGAGTCAAACCTCGCAAGGGGTTTCAATTCAAAGGGGTCCCCAGTATCGAGACTTCAGGTAAGATTTATGACATGGCGGTTGCGATGGTTAAGGCCGAAAAACCGGATCTGACAGCAAAGTCAGCTGTTGTGCTTAAAATTACGGATATCTTTGTTACCTCTCCTGGCCCAAATGCCGGGAAAAATGTGGAAGAGATTGCATAGAAGTAGAGCTGATTTTCTGTTCCATTGAAACTCAAGTCCTAATCCGGATTAACAGGAAAAGTGACTTAAGTGAAATAAAGTTTTAAGTGCCTAAAGTTGTGGTGCCACAATTTTAGGCACTTTACCTCACTTTAGGCACTTCAAACTCAATTAACTTGATAGTATGGGAGTTTCCATTTTGGGACACTGATTACACGGATAGTCACGGATTAGGCATTGTAATCAGTGAAATCCGTATCAGAGATTTTTAAATTCGCTCGAAATTAGTTAAGTCCAAAATATTCTGCTACAAAAAACATGAAATTTAAAACTAAGATACTAAAAATTCCTAACCTA
>JAFDDO010000128.1 GCA_019310825.1 Deltaproteobacteria bacterium
GGAGAGGTGACCGAGAGGCCGAAGGTGCTCGCCTGCTAAGTGAGTGTATGCTGAAAGGTGTACCGTGGGTTCGAATCCCACCCTCTCCGCCAAAGAATTAATTTCTCGGATTTGCCGGTGAAAGCCGGTATTTTTTTTAGGAGGTATATATATTTATGATGCGGAATTTTCTTTTTACGTCGGAGTCAGTAACTGAAGGCCATCCCGATAAGGTGGCGGATCAGATCTCTGACGCTATTCTGGATGCTATTTTAGACAAAGACCCTTATGCCCGGGTTGCCTGTGAAACTCTGGTAACCACAGGGCTGGCCTTGATCGCGGGCGAGATAACCACAGATTGCTATGTGGATATGCCCCAGGTAGTCCGTGGTACTATAAAAGAGATCGGGTATTCCAATTCTTCCATGGGTTTTGACTGGCAGACCTGTGCAGTTATTTCCAGCGTTGATAAACAGTCGCCGGATATAGCCATGGGTGTGGATCGTGAAGGCGACCTCGGGGCTGGAGATCAGGGTCTGATGTTTGGTTATGCCTGCGATGAGACTCCTGACTACATGCCCATGCCAATATGGTATGCCCATCGATTGGCATTTCGTCTGGCAGAGGTAAGAAAAAAAGGGATTTTGCCTTTTTTAAGACCTGACGGCAAGTCACAGGTCACGATTCAGTATGAGGACAGAAGACCTGTCTCAGCTCATTCCATCGTAATAGCCGCCCAGCATAGCCCTGAAGTCAGCAACAAGGAAGTGAAAGAGGCAGTGATCGAGGAAGTTGTTAAAAAGGTCATTGCACCTGAGCACTTAACCGGAAAAACAGAGTTTTTTATAAACAGTACGGGGCGTTTTGTGGTAGGCGGTCCTTTGGCAGATTGTGGAATTACCGGGAGAAAGATTATTGTTGATACTTACGGAGGCCGAGGTCATCACGGTGGCGGGGCCTTTTCCGGAAAAGATCCGACAAAGGTTGACCGTTCCCCTTCATATATGGCCCGTTACGTAGCCAAGAATCTGGTGGCCGCCGGGGTTGCAAGGGAATGCGAGGTCCAGGTATCTTACGCCATTGGTGTTACCCGGCCCCTGGCCATAAATGTCCGCACTTTTGGTACTGAGGCCATTCCCCTGAAACGAATCGTAGAACTCATAGAACAGAATTTTAGTTTTAAACCAAAGGACATCATTGATTACCTGGACATGAGACGGCCGATCTTTAAGAAGACGGCTGCATATGGTCATTTTGGCAGACCTGAGCCGGAGTTTACATGGGAGCGCCTTGACATGGTGGAAACTCTCAAGGAACAGGCAGGACTGTAAGGGGATAAAGACATGAATTATCACATTAAAGATGAAAGCCTGGCAGGGGCCGGACTTCTGCGCATTGAGTGGGCGGCCAAGAGCATGCCCGTATTGAACATGATAAGGGAGCGTTTTCTGAAGGATAGGCCCCTTGAAGGGATCCGTATCGGGGCATGCCTGCATGTCACAACTGAGACCGCATCTCTTGTCCAGACCCTTAAGGCAGGGGGAGCTGAAGTGTATTTATGCGCATCAAATCCTCTCAGCACGCAGGACGACGTAACTGCCTCCCTTGTTAAAAATGATGGTATCCCGGTATTTGCCATTAAAGGCGAAGACAATGATACCTACTATAAACATTTAAGGGCAGTCCTTGACGCAAAACCGCAGATCACCATGGATGATGGGGCGGATCTGGTTTCCACCCTCCATACCGATCGAAAGGAACTTCTGGGTGATGTGATTGGAGGAACAGAAGAGACCACTACCGGGGTGATAAGGCTTCGGGCAATGGCCTCAGATGGAGTGCTTAACTATCCGATTGTGGCGGTCAATGACGCAAATACCAAACATCTGTTCGATAACCGTTACGGAACAGGGCAGTCTACTCTGGATGGTTTTCTCCGGGCCACTAACAGGCTTGTAGCAGGCAGTATTTTCGTGGTGGCTGGTTATGGCTGGTGTGGCAAAGGCTTGGCCATGAGGGCCAAAGGCATGGGTGCCAGGGTAATTGTTACGGAAATAGAGCCATTGAATGCCCTTGAGGCTGTCATGGATGGATTTGAAGTCATGCCTATGGCGGAGGCAGCTCCTCAGGGTGATTTTTTCTGCACTGTCACCGGAGACATTAACGTCATCCGCGAAGAGCATTTTCTCAAGATGAAAGACGGCGCCATTGTAGCCAACTCTGGTCACTTTAACGTGGAAATCGATCTTGATTCCCTGGAGAAGATAACCAAAGAAAGACGTACAATTCGCGATTATGTAGAAGAACATGCGCTGATAAATGAAAGATGTATATATGTCCTGGGAGAGGGCAGGCTTATTAACCTGGCTGCCGCTGAGGGGCATCCTTCAAGCGTCATGGATATGAGTTTTGCCAATCAGGCCTTATGCTCGGAATATATGTTAAAAAAGGATTTAAAGCTGGAGAAAAAAGTCTACGGCGTGCCGGAAGAGATAGACCGTGAAATTGCAAGGTTGAAATTGTCCAGCATGGGAATCCGTATAGACACACTTACTCGGGAGCAGAAGAAGTATCTGTCTTCGTGGGAAATGGGAACCTGATAATCACTCTATGTAACCGTTCACTGGTTCAGGGTCGTTTTCTTTTGTTAACTTGCGAGCTACTTCGCGGGCCAACTGCAATGCGTCGATATTTTCAAATCGTTTTATTCTCATAAACCCCTGAATCTCTGAACCCCTGAACGGTTAACACTCTATGAGGTCAACCCTTTTTGGATTTCATTTTGCATGGATTTTACGATCGCAACGGGATTCTTAGCTTTCCTGATAGGACGACCAACAACTACATAATCAGCACCATTTATTATGGCATCTTGAGCTGTTAAGATTCGTTTTTGATCGTCTTCGGGGATTTCAATATTTTTGCCTGGTCTGATACCGGGAGTAACTATGAGAAAATTGTCACCCAAAGAGTCTCTTAGGCGAGGCGCCTCAAGACCTGAAGAAATAACGCCGTCACACCCCAGCTTCAAAGCACGCTTGGCTCGACTAAAAACCAAATCTTCAATTGTACCGGAAAAGCCCATTTCCTCCATATCTTCTTCACCGTAACTGGTCAATACAGTGACGGACAGAATTTTAACTCCATTTTTTTCCTCAACTGCTGCCCGAAGAATTGGATCATTGCCATGCACAGTGGCAAACGTAATATTTCTATTTCTCAACTGTCTAATAGCCAATTTGACTGTTTCCGGAACATCAAAAAATTTGAGGTCAACCATGACCTTATGTCCACGCTTTGTAATCATTTCGATAACAGGAAACCACTCCGCCATGAACAATTGCAGGCCAACTTTATAGAAATTTATGTGGTTTCCTAAGAGATCAACCCATTTTTTTGCCTCTTCTTTGGAGTCTACATCTAAGGCAAAGATAATACGTTCATTTAATGGAATATTTTTGTGCTCCATGGTGTCAATATCCCTTTAGCTAATTTGAAATTAACATAATCAAAATTCGATATTTTTGGGAGTTCTAGGGAAAGGAATAATATCCCTGATATTGCTTATCCCGGTAAGAAACATCAGAAGGCGCTCAAACCCGAGGCCGAAACCGCTGTGCGGAACGCTTCCGTACTTTCTGGAATCAAGATACCACCAGTAATCCTCCAGAGGCATACCCATCTCTTCCATTCGCGCCTCAAGCATATCAAGCCGTTCCTCCCGCTGGCTTCCGCCGATGATTTCCCCTATTCGGGGTACAAGGATATCCATGGCTGCAACGGTTTTGTTGTCATCGTTAAGCCTCATGTAAAACGGTTTTATATCTTTGGGATAATTATAGACAATTACCGGCTTTTTAAAATATTTTTCAGTAAGATAGCGTTCATGCTCAGTCTGAAGGTCCTTACCGTAGTTAATCTCGTGCTCAAATTTCTTTTTTGACTTTTCAAGAATCTCAACGGCTTCTTCGTAACCGATCCTCTCAAAATCAGAGGACAAAATATTTTCAATTGTATTTTCAAGCTCTTTGTCAACAAATTTCGCAAAAAGCTCAATGTCTTCCGCACAATTTTCCTGAACAACACCTGCCAGATATTTCAACATTTCTTCTGCGACATCCATGTCTTTGTCAAGATCACAAAACGCCATCTCAGGTTCAATCATCCAGAATTCCGCTACATGCCGTGATGTATTGGAATTTTCCGCGCGAAATGTGGGACCGAACGTATAAACGTCACCAAGTGCAAGAGCAAACATTTCAGCCGACAACTGGCCGGACACGGTTAGTCCGGCTTCCTTTCCAAAAAAATCCGCAGAATAATCGGCTTTTCCGTCAATACTTGGTACATTTCCCATATCAAGAGTTGTTACCTGAAAGAGTTCTCCTGCTCCTTCACAGTCGGAACCTGTCAGTATTGGAGTATGAATATACCTGAACCCTCTGTCCCTGAAGAACTTATGTATAGCATATGAAAGTTCGGACCTGATCCTGAAAGCCGCGCCGTATTTATTTGTTCTTGGCCGCAAGTGGGCAATAGTCCTCAGAAACTCATCACTGTGCCGTTTTTTCTGAAGGAGATAGTCCTCAGGGGCAATGCTGATTATTTCTATGTTCTTTGCATGAATCTCCCATTTCTGGCCCTTTCCGGGCGATTCTGCCAGGCTGCCGGAAACCGCCAATGCGGACCCGGTAGTAAGCCGGTCAATAGCATCATAATTATCCAGTGAGTTTTCAGCAATAACCTGAATGTTTTTGAGGCAGGACCCGTCATTTACCTCGATGAACGAAAATCCCTTTGAGCTACGCCTTGTCCTGACCCACCCTTTAACAACAATTTTATCAACTGCTGCATCAAGGCATAGCAGTTTATTGATCTTTATACGTTCAGTCATCCGGTACCTTCCCATGTCCAACCACAGCCCGAATCTACGGCGATCATGTAGCTATGCCGAATTATCACCCGCACCTTCGGGCCTTAGTAATTATTTTCGCGTTTTTTCTGACAGAAAATTCTGAAACACAATCACGAAAACACAAAAGATTGAAAGCACGAAATAAAACAACATTCAGGCTTTTGTGTCTTCGTATTTTCGTGCTTTCGCGATCAATTTTTTATTTTTAAACTTATTTTTCCCCAGGCCCTTATTCCAGGACATGTATGTTTTTCTTTGCACAAATATCCTTTAGGACTTTTGGCCAAACAGTGACGGAAACCTCTCCAATATGAGCCGTGCGCAGCAGATACATAAAAGTTCTGGACTGTCCAATGCCTCCTCCGATGCTCAATGGTATCTCATTGTTAAGGATTGCCTGATGGTAAGGAAGTTTGAGAAAATCTTCCTGCCCGGCCACCTTCAACTGCACCTTCAGAGTTTCTTTTGTAACCCGTATTCCCATCGATGTCAGTTCATGGCGTCGTTTAGTCACCGGATTCCATACCAGAATATCACCATTTAGACCATGATACTGCTCGCCATTTTTGACTATAGTTTCAGTAACCCAGTCATCATAGTCCGCAGCGCGCATCTCGTGGGGATACCCGTCCTTTAAAGGCTGACCTATGCCAATGATAAAGATCGCAGGAGCCTTTTCCTGAATGACCCTGGTTTCACGTTCCGTTCGGGGCAGATCTGGGTATAAATCAAGAATCTCTTCAGCATGAAGGAATACAATCTCCTCGGGGATGTCAGTGTATTTATCTGTTTTAAGGGCAGGAAACATTTCCTGCGCCATTCTCCCCGCTTTATAGATTACCTTCCAGATTTTTTTAACAATGTCCTTAAGGAAATCAAGATTGCGGTCTTTTTCGTTAATAGTCAATTCCCAGTCCCACTGGTCAACATATGCGCTGTGATCATGGTCCAGAAAGTAATCCTTGCGCACAGCCTTCATGTCGGTGCAGATACCTTCTCCAATTTTACAGTCAAATTGTTTAAGGGCCATGCGTTTCCACTTTGTAGCAGCCTGGACCACCTGGGTCTGGATAGGATTATCAAGACCAAGTCCGCAGGAAAACTCCACTGGTGTTCGCGAACCATCGCGATCAAGGTAATCATTCATGCCACTGTCTTTATCAACAATCAGGGGGACCTGAACCATTTGCATGTTGAGTTCCCTGCACAGATTTTCCTCAATGTAGTTCTTTACTGCAAAAACGGCTTTCATCCTTTCCATGGGAGAAAGAAGTGCTTCATAGTTGTCGGGTAAGGCCTTTTCTACTTCGTTATAATTGCCGATTCCAGGTCCGGCTAAATCGGCTTTCAGATCTGACATAATGCTCTCCTTCTATTGTTATGATTACACTGCAAAAGCCTTGAAAGGCATAACCCTAATTACTAAATCAAAATCATA
>JAFDDO010000129.1 GCA_019310825.1 Deltaproteobacteria bacterium
AGTTGTCACAGCCGACTATGGCGGCAACCCCTCGGATACGGCCATTTATGATGTTGTCGTTAAGGGGCTTGTAGGATTCACGGAAACGGCCGCCAAGGGTGTAGTTGATGTTTTCATGACTGAAACCGGCCACTACGTCCATCTGATGCACAGGTATGAAGTGCTTGCCCCTTTCCGGGTATTTGTTGATGGCGCGCATTATTATTTCCTTGGCCACTTCCAGTGCCCTGTGCTCGTCGAATTGTATGTGCGTGGCTCCTGGAATCCTGGCCCTGTCAGAGGTCGTGATAAGTTCAGTGTGGAAATTGTCCGCTACAGGGGACAAGCCTTGCATGATGCACTGGACATCCACAACCATTGCTTCTATCGCGGCGGTGGCAAGGACAACCTCCTGTTGAATAAAACTTCCGGCTATGGGAATACCCCTTCTCATGAGGATCTCGTTTCCAGTACAGCATACACCTGCCAGATTTATACCCTTAGCCTTGACTTTCTTGGAGGCCTTGACTATCTCAGGGTCATTGGCTGCCATAGCCAGGGCTTCGGCAAGCACTGGCTCGTGGCCGTGAACCGTGATGTTTACCTCGTCCTTTTTGAGGACCCCGATATTTACCTTGCTCCTTACTGAGACGGGAGTGCCAAACATGATGTCAGACAGCTCAGTGGCTATCATGGAGGCGCCCCAACCGTCGGCTAACGCCAAGCGGGCAGCTTGGAAAAGCAGATTCTTATGTTCCTGGTCCACCCCCATGTGTGTGCGATGCATTATCTCCACCACCTCACGGTCAATGCCCCTGGGGAGGATTCCCAGCCTGCCCCAAAGCTCCTGTCTGGCCTTGGGGGCCCTTTTCATAAAGGCCAGGGTCCCCTCTTGCTGACCGAATTCGCCGAGCAGCTTTGTGCCTACTTCTATTGCGAGGTCCCTGGTATCCTTTTCAGCAGGGTCTATGCCGATCATCAAGGCCGTGTTTCTCAGCTTGATTGCATCTTTGATCTCATAGGGGGTTTCACCACGGGCAGTGGCGAGAAAGGCCAGGGCCGTTCCTCTACCGTGATCCATGTGGGCAGAGGCCCCGCCGGCAACCATGCGACAGAAATTACGAGCAGCCACCGTGGCCGCGTCTGCTCCACAAACACCTATCATGGTGTCCACGCCTTCTATTATCTGGCAAGGCCCCATGTTGCAAATGCGACAGCAAACTCCGCCTTTGCCGAACAGACATGGTTCCACTGCCCGCACAGATACCCTGTGGGCCGCAGTTACTACGCCCTCAGAACATGAGTTACACAGTACATCACGATTGGCTTCGCACTGGATGCTAGGGCACCCCCCTTCTTCCTTATCAAAGCGTCTGCTGGTATCCATGGCTATTCTTCTTCCTCAGTTGCCTTGAGAGTTTCGTAAGCGTTCACAGGGCACCGCATCTGCTTTGTTGTCGGGCACTTGAAGTACAGGGAGTAGGTCTGCGTACCCTCCGCCTCGCATCTGCAGCACCCTGTAAACGCTTACAGAGTTTTTTAGGCCAGACCTGAAATTTGTTTTGCAGCCTGGACTGTATTTTTCATTAGCATGGTTATGGTCATCGGGCCTACACCGCCAGGCACCGGAGTTATAGCAGAGGCCTTTTCCTTTATTGCATCAAAATCCACATCGCCGCATAGGATCGCCTTGCCCTCAGGGGTCTTGCCTATCCGGTTTACACCTACGTCTATAACCACTACGCCGTCTTTTACCATATCTGCCGTGATGACCTTGGGACGGCCCGCCGCCACTACAAGGATGTCGGCCCTTTTTGTATGAAATGCCACGTCCTTGGTTCGGGTATGGCATAAGGTAACAGTGGCGTTCCCGCCTTCTCTTTTTTGAAGCAAGAGGTTTGCTATGGGCTTGCCCACGATGTTGCTTCTGCCCACAATTACCGCCTCGGCCCCGCTGGTCTCAACCTCTGAACGGATGAGCATCTCCACAATGCCGTGGGGCGTACATGGCAGAAAACAGGGTTCACCTACTACCATCTTGCCGACATTTACAGGGTGAAAACCATCCACGTCCTTGTCCGGGTTTACTGCATAGATGACCTTGCCATCGTCTATGTGCTTCGGAAGGGGAAGCTGGATAAGTATGCCGTGAAATACCGGGTCCTGATTGTATCTGTCTATAAGGGCCAGCAGATCGGCCTCACTTATATCCTCAGGCTGGTTATCCTGGATGGAATGAAAGGCAAGGTCATGGGCTGTGCGCTGTTTTGCAGTCACATAGGAGATAGAGGCGGGATTTTCCCCTACCAGTATGGTCACAAGGCCTGGTGTTACCCCGTGTTTTTCCTTCATCTCGGCCACTTCGGCCTTTAGTTCTTCCCTTATCTGTTTTGCTATCTGTGTCCCGCTGATTATTTTTGCTGCCATATCTCCCTCCCTAAAACGCTTCTATTAATATGCAAATAACAGAAGTGAGGCATCCATCGGCGCTCTCCCCTGCATAAACGGAATTAGAAGTTACCCTCACTGTATCAAGATTTCTAAGGCGACTATGAGCCGCTTGCAAAACTCAAGATTTTGTTCGAGGGCAAGGCACGAGGAGGTGAAAAAGCGCAGTGTACTTGGGGTACATGAGCATTTTTCGCCGACGAGCAATACAGCCATCGGACAAAAAATGAGTTATGCCAGTTTACTATGGCTACCCTTTTTTAAAGGGTGAAGCAAGTACCAAATGCCAAAAAATTGTCATTTTCTTTTGGTAACTTATATATTACTACAGCATTTTTCGTAAAAAGACGAAAATTTTCTCACTTTGAGACGTTTGCGCTGATTAGGATGTAGCCCTTTGAGAGGGGTAAAATGTCTGTATTTTTCTGTATGTGTCTTGGCTAATTCAAAAAGTGTTTTTACGGTAATGGCCGGATTAATCAGAACCAGTGGCCACTTGCGATAGGATTACGTATCTTGACAGTAAGAAGTTACTTATCATTCGAACAAATGGTTCAAGTGACGGGAATCAATACCTGGTATAGTTTGCGCAGTCTTGTTTGAAATCCTCAATGATTTCATTAGTGAGTGTAGGTGGAACATTAGGAATCATTTCCAGGAAGGTCTCTGTTGTCACGCGGTAATCTTCTCCTTTGACGTATTCTCTCTCAAAGGCAAGTTGTCTGACCTTTTGAAAGAGGTACTCGATATCCGCAGGTGTGAAGAGAGCAATCATTGAGATGATCTTGTCCACATCCACATCGCCCCGACTGGTATCGCGTAGATAGTGCTCGAAAATAGTTCTACGGCCTTGATCATCCAATCCTCCGACCGGAATGATGCAATCAAAACGGCCAGGTCGTAAAAGGGCCGTATCCAGTTGCCGGATATAATTAGTAGCGCATACCAGGAGGTTCTTTCTCTCCTGTCTTTTCAACAGAGGTACCTGTTTGAGGAATTCATTTGTAATTGATTTGTCGATGCGGGATGCATGATCCCGGCTGCCTGCTATTTCCTCAAATTCGTCTATGAACAGGACTACTTCGTTGAGATTGCCGGCTTTTTCTATCAAGGTTTTCAGGTTCGAACCGATGCGATCTTCTCCATCGGCCATCAAGATGCTTGGACTGACCTCGACATACCACCATTGAAGTATACCTGCTATGGCCCGGACAAAGTGGGTCTTACCAGTACCGGGCGGTCCGAAAAAGATGATAGTGCGTGGTGGAATGACTGCGTGTTTGCGTGCGAGTTCTACTGCCGTCAGGGGAAGTATGATTCTTCTATTTACGATTTGTTTTGGCGGCTGAGTCTCAGATATGGTGTTCCAGGTTGATCGGTCGATCATCTGGGCCCCCAGCGCTTTGAGAAGCTGAATCCTTTGCGCATCATGAAGTTCTTGATGCATGGGCTTGATATTTTCCATGAAATCCAGGCAGGCCACTTTCATTCCCACATCCCGGCCCAGTTTTTCAGAAAGCACCCATTTATGTTGTATTATTTTGGGGCACAACTCTGCGGCTATCTTAGGTTCAACCTTCTGCCCGGTGCATTCGGAAATAAAGGTTGTGCAATCTTGCGGGCTGGAGGCATCAGATACGATTTTCATATATTTCTCCACTGTAAAAAAATAAAGCGGAGATTCTACATGAGAATCTCCGCAGTGTTTATTTTTACTGATACGATTCGCTTTGTAACTGTCTAAAAATATGGTGAATCGTGTTAAGTGTCAAGGCAAAAAAGAAAAGTTGTAACCGTTCACGGGATTACAACGCCCGTTTTACCGCAACCCACCGAGCTGTAAGTGTCTACAGGGTGCTGCAGATGTGAGGCGGAGGGTACGCAGACGTACTCCCTGTACTTCAAGTGCCCGACAACAAAGCAGATGCGGTGCCCTGTAAACACTTACGAAAAGTTCAACTACCTGATAGCCTTCCAGTATTCTGCAAAAACATAAGTCGAGAGTATGAATCCAAGGGGCACATTGACCATAACGCCTATTGTAAAGGCCCAAAATGGTTTCATGCCGAATACAAGCAGGTCTTTAACGCGTGTGGAAAGGCCGATACAGAGAAAACAGAAGACAAAGCACCAGGAGCGTAATTTCTTGATAGGACTGATGGCCTTTGATTTAAGGACGCTCTCGAACCAGTCAGATTTGTAATATAATTGTTTTAATGCAGTTTTTTGGTCCTTGGTTGTTGCAGATGCCAATAACATATCCAGCTCGTCAAAAGACATCTTGCCCTGAAAGGTGATGATCCCTTGTTCAGAAGACAAAGCAAACTTGTCTGTTAATTTGGCTGGTACCTTATAATCTGAAAAAGCGGCATTATAGGCTTCCTTTATTACATGGGTCTTGAAGACACCATTTAGCTTTGCCTTTCCTACATGAAGTTTCGGCCCGGATGCGGCGATAATGCTGATAATGATTGAGGCTGCGAAGAAACCCAACACGAATTTAGGGAATCTCTCCCAAATTACTCCAGGCCTGACAGCCCTCTGTCCCCCTTTTTCTTCCCAGAATATGACTGAGATAATGGAAAGGACAAATGCCCATATGCCAACCCAGATGTCTCGACCGATTACCTTCATCAGGGTGAATGTATGGATGGCAGATTCTCCATATTCACTGGCTATTTCTGCAACTACTGCAAATCCGGCTGCATCTGCAAACTCAGAGGTCCCTACCCATGCCCCGGCTTCCCCTGGAGTTATGGTTCCTATGGTATCCGGTGTGACGGCCAATTTGTCCGGTGGGGGAATCATTATTTTTGTGATTACCACCAGGGATAAGATCATGACAATAGCCCAGATAGAGACAATGCCGATAGTGATGGCAATATGATCCTTTTTTGCCTTGACGGCCCCGCCAACAGCAATCGCTGCGGATACACCGCATACTGCGCCACCGGTCCCCAGGACGGCTCCGAATCTTGGCTCCAATCCAAAAAGTTTAGTGGCAGCCAGATAGATGGTTAACCAGGTAGTTATGGAGATGATGGTTGCCTGGACAAAGGCAATCGGGCCTGCTGTGATTATGAGGGTGAAAGGTAAGGTTGCGCCAAGCAAGACGATTCCTGTCTTGATATAGTATTCAGTCCTCATTGAGGTCTGGAACCATATAGGCATTTTCTTGAGATTACCTATGATCAATCCAATGACCAGAGCAAGCAGTGGCGCTCCCAGGTGCGCGTCCTTCATCATCTTTGAAGAGGCCAGGTAGAAAATGGCCAGGGAGCCCAGAAATATAATAATATAACCTGAGATATATTCTTTTATATTATGGCCCATGACTGCCATGCTGATGGTAAAAACCAGACCGAAACCAAGAAAGATAATGAGGTATGGCACAAAATGTTTAACAAGGTCAGACCACAGTCCGGCAAGATCTGACCACTTTCCGGGTGTTATGGCTATTTCCTTTATTGTGGTTCCACTCCAAAAGAAGGCCATCGCCACAAAGATGATCAACAAACCCAACCAGATAGCCCAGCAGTCCTCTGTATTGTACAGCTCAGATATTTTTCCTGTTTGCTTCGCCATAATTGTGCTTTTCTGCTTTGTCAGATATTCAAGAGGCTCAACAGGATCATGTTTCAGACTTTTTGCAGTATAATCAAATATTATTTAAGTCGTAAATAACCCATCTTTAGAAATTTTTACTACTTACAACTCCTGAGGAGGCACTGCCTCGCGGGTTTTCTTGGCAAGGATCCCTTGAAGGAAATAATCACTTATTTGCTTTGCGGCTGTGGCGACACTGTATTTTTTTTTGTAAGAAAGGACCCAGAACCTAGACATTTCATCCAGTGCCCCGAAAA
>JAFDDO010000013.1:0-2500 GCA_019310825.1 Deltaproteobacteria bacterium
GTTTTAAACCCAGCTCACGTACCGCTTTAATTGGCGAACAGCCAAACCCTTGGGACCTGCTTCAGCCCCAGGATGCGATGAGCCGACATCGAGGTGCCAAACCTCCCCGTCGATATGAACTCTTGGGGGAGATAAGCCTGTTATCCCCGGAGTACCTTTTATCCGATGAGCGATGGCCCTTCCATTCGGGACCACCGGATCACTAAGACCTGCTTTCGCACCTGCTCGACTTGTGTGTCTCGCAGTCAAGCTCCCTTGTGCCTTTACACTCTACGACTGGTTTCCAATCAGCCTGAGGGAACCATCGCGCGCCTCCGTTACCTTTTAGGAGGCGACCGCCCCAGTCAAACTACCCACCAGGCACTGTTCCTGACCCGGCTTACGGGCCAAGGTTAGGATCCTAGAATAGCCAGGGTGGTATTTCAAGATTGGCTCCACCAAGACTAGCGTCCTGGCTTCAAAGCCTCCCACCTATCCTACACAAGCTATCCCAAAAACCAATGCCAAGCTATAGTAAAGGTTCACGGGGTCTTTCCGTCTAGCCGCGGGTAACCGGCATCTTCACCGGTACTACAATTTCACTGAGTCCCTGGTTGAGACAGCGGGGCAGTCGTTACGCCATTCGTGCAGGTCGGAACTTACCCGACAAGGAATTTCGCTACCTTAGGACCGTTATAGTTACGGCCGCCGTTTACCGGGGCTTCGGTTGAGTGCTTCTTCTCACGAATAACACCTCTCCTTAACCTTCCGGCACCGGGCAGGCGTCAGACCCTATACGTCGCCTTGCGGCTTAGCAGAGTCCTATGTTTTTAGTAAACAGTCGCCACCCCCTCTTCTCTGCGCCCCACTTCGGCTCCAGTCGCGAAGACCTTCACCTAATGTGGGTGCCCCTTCTCCCGAAGTTACGGGGCTATTTTGCCGAGTTCCTTAACCAGGGTTATCTCACGCGCCTTAGGATTCTCACCCTGCCTACCTGTGTCGGTTTACGGTACGGTCACCAAACAAACTCGCTACGAGGCTTTTCTAGGAAGCATGGGATCAGCCACTTACGGCCTAAAAGGCCACGTCATCAGCTCTCAGCGTTAACAAGATCCCGGATTTGCCTGGGATCTCCGCCTACAGCCTTAAACCGGGACATCCAACACCCGGATGGCTTACCCTTCTCCGTCCCCCCTTCACTCAAACGCTTATTTGGTGGTACAGGAATATTAACCTGTTTTCCATCGCCTACGCCTTTCGGCCTCGGCTTAGGGACCGACTAACCCTGAGCAGACGAGCTTTACTCAGGAAACCTTAGGCTTATGGCGAGCGGGATTCTCACCCGCTTTTTCGCTACTCGTGTCAGCATACGCTCTTCCAGAACCTTCACCGGATCTCACGATCCAGCTTCAACGGCAACTGGAATACTCCCCTACCGATCTGTCTATTGACAAATCCCGCGGCTTCGGCAGCATGCTTAAGCCCCGTTAAATTTTCGGCGCGGGACCACTTGACCAGTGAGCTGTTACGCTTTCTTTAAAGGATGGCTGCTTCTAAGCCAACCTCCTGGTTGTCTGTGCGTTCCTACCACCTTTCCCACTTAGCATGCATTTTGGGGCCTTAGCCGGCGATCTGGGTTGTTTCCCTCTTGACCACGGATCTTATCACCCGCAGACTGACTCCCGGACTTCTCACAACGGCATTCGGAGTTTGGTTGAGTTTGGTAACCTGGTAGGGCCCCTAGCTCATCCAGTGCTCTACCTCCGTTGCTCAGCATCCGAGGCTATACCTCAATATATTTCGGGGAGAACCAGCTATCGCCGAGTTTGATTAGCCTTTCACTCCTATCCACAGCTCATCCAAACCGTTTTCAACCGATAATGGTTCGGGCCTCCAGTGGGTGTTACCCCACCTTCACCCTGGCCATGGATAGATCACTCGGCTTCGGGTCTACTCCCTGCGACTGAACGCCCTATTAAGACTCGCTTTCGCTACGGCTACACCTAACGGCTTAACCTTGCCACAGAAAGTAACTCGCTGACTCATTATGCAAAAGGCACGCCGTCACCTCGCCTAAGCGAGGCTCCGACCGCTTGTAAGCAGACGGTTTCAGGTACTATTTCACTCCCCTCACTGGGGTACTTTTCATCTTTCCCTCACGGTACTCGTTCACTATCGGTCATCGGGTAGTATTTAGCCTTGGGAGATGGTCCTCCCAGATTCCCACGGGGTTCCACGTGTCCCGCGGTACTCGGGATACCGCTAGGGTGCTTTGGACTTTCGCGTACAGGGCTATCACCTTCTATGGCCAGGCTTTCCAGCCTGTTCTGCTAACCCTCTGCATCCCACATTGCGGTCCCACAACCCCAAAAGGCAAGCCTTCTGGTTTGGGCTGTTCCCATTTCGCTCGCCGCTACTCAGGGAATCGCTTTTGCTTTCTCTTCCTCAGGATACTAAGATGTTTCAATTCTCCTGGTTCGCCTCTATAGCCTATGTATTCAGCTATAGATACCTAGGTATA
>JAFDDO010000013.1:5000-25434 GCA_019310825.1 Deltaproteobacteria bacterium
TCTTTTTTTGTGTGTCAAGCATTTTCTTCCAGGGTCTGTCGCGAAATAAATCAGCCTCCTTCTTGATCTATCTTATATTTGCATCCCTTCACAGGACATTTGAGTATTTTCCTATCGCTCTGTGTAATTTTTTGCACCAAAATCAGGGATCCGCAAAGAGGACACTCTTTGGCCACTGGCCGGTCCCATGTAGCATATTTGCATTTGGGATAGCGGCTACAGCCAAAAAAGGTCTTACCTGAACGGGAACGCCTCTGAAACAACTCGCCATCACAACCAGGTTCCGGACAGGAGATACCCGTAGAGATAGATTTAGTGTTCCGGCATTCCGGATATCCCGAGCAGGCAAGAAACTCACCAAAACGTCCTTTTTTGATAACCATTGGGCGACCGCACCGGTCACATATTTTTTCAGTCATGATTTCTCTGTCCAGAATCTGAATTGGGCCCGGCGCATCCCTTTTAAAATCTTTTGTATTCTTACATTCCGGATATCCTGAGCAAGCAAGAAACTCACCACTCTTGCCATACTTAATGACCATAGGCGCACCACATTTGTCACACTTGATATCAGTAGAAACGCCTTCTATTTTGATGGACTTCATTTCCTCTTGGGCAAGGTTAAGACTTTTGCTGAAAGGGCCATGAAAATTTTCAAGTACGTTTATCCAGGAATTGGAGCCATCCTCCACTTCATCCAGTTTTTTTTCCATGGCAGCAGTAAATTTTGAATCGAGGATTTCCGGAAAATGTTTAACAAGCAGGTCTGTCACTACAAGGCCAAGTGCAGAAGGATAAAAGAACCGTTTTTCAAGACTCACGTATTCTTTGCCCTGGATAGTAGAAATTATGGTAGCGTATGTGCTGGGTCTTCCTATTCCCTTTTCCTCTAAAGTTTTTATAAGGCTTGCCTCGGAATACCTGGGTGGAGGCTGGGTAAAATGTTGTTTTGGTTCAATTCCCAGAAATTTCAGAGGATCATCCTTTGCCAAAGAAGGAAGATCTGTCTTGTCCTTATCCGAATTGTTCCGTCCCTTCTCCCGGGACTCATCTTTTGTCTCTGAATACAAAATGGTAAAACCAGGAAAACGGACAACGGTTCCGCTAACCCTGAGCAGATACAGGACGGCCTCTATGTCCACACGGGTCTGGTCCAATATTGCCGGACTCATCTGGGAAGCAATAAAACGTTTCCAAATAAGATTGTATAATGCCAAAGTGGCCTTATCCAGGTAGGGCGCAACATCCTCCGGAGCCCTGACAACTGAGGTAGGCCTGATTGCCTCATGGGCATCCTGGCTCATTTTGCCCCGTTTATAAACCGGTGCCCTTTGTGGCACGAAATCTTTGCCAAACTTCCCATTAATAAGGGTTCTAGCCTCCTTTACCACCTCCTTGGCTACCCTGGTAGAGTCGGTCCTCATATAAGTTATGAGCCCAACCGGACCTTCATCTCCCAAATCAACACCCTCGTAAAGTCTCTGGGCCAACATCATGGTTTTTTTAGCAGTAAACCGCAGCTTATGGGCTGCTTCTTGTTGCATTGTGCTGGTAATAAACGGAGGTGAGGGGTATTTCTTTCTCTCTTTAGTGTCAACCTTCTTAACCCTGAAATCAGCCGACTTGAGATCTCTCACTATCTCCTGGGCCTTTTCCCTGTTAGGAATTGAGAGTTTTTTACCTTTAAGGGCAATTACCTTTGCCAAAAAGGGAGGCGGGTTGGGACCTTCCAGTTGAACAATAACAGTCCAGTACTCTTCCGGCACAAAGGCCCGAATCTCCTTCTCTCTGTCACATATTATACGAACTGCAACCGACTGGACACGTCCTGCTGAAAGGCCTCTTTTTACTTTACTCCAGAGCAGAGGAGATATTTTATATCCAACCAGCCTGTCCAGTATCCGCCTTGCCTGTTGAGACTCGTACTTTTTTCTGTCCAATTTCCCTGGAGATTTGATAGCCCTCTTAATCGCCTGTTCAGTCAGTTCGTGGAACATCACACGATGGAACTGTCTGGCTTTTCCCTTTCCCCGCTTGGCCTGGAGTTCCTCTGCAATATGCCATGCTATGGCCTCTCCCTCCCGGTCCGGGTCAGGGGCCAGATATATGTTATCCACTTTGCATGCCGCAGACTTAAGCTCTTTAATTATTTTACTCTTGCCACGGATTATCTCATACTCAGGCGTAAAGTTATCTTCGACATTAACTCCCAAACGTTTCTTGGGAAGATCCTTCACATGGCCTACAGATGCCTTGACATCAAAGTCTTTGCCCAAATAGCGCTTAATGGTACGCACTTTGGTTGGGGATTCTACAATTACCAAACCCTTTTTCATGGAATCATTCTCACTTAGCAATTATTAACTCCCTGTCGACTGCCAAGGAATTTAAACTGTTACCTCACTTAAGTTGGTATATTTGGCCTGGAAAAGCCTGAATCAGGTCTTTTAGCTCCATTTGGAGTAAAAGTCCACTGACTTGACCAACAGATTGCCCGCATAGATTAGCAATATTGTCTATATGTTGGGGATAGGGCTCAAGTTTGTCAAAGACATTTTGTTCTTCAGGAGAAAGCTCAGGTCGCTCTTTTGAAACGCCTGGCGTAAGATCTTTGTCGTGCCATTGCTTTTCTGCACCAAGCTCTTCTATTATGTCTGTAAAATTCTCTACCAACCGTGCTCCCTGCTTTATTAGCCAATGCGTACCACTGCTCCTATAAGAATAAATACTCCCTGGAACCGCCATTACCTCCCTACCCTGCTCCAAAGCGCAGGAAGCAGTGATCAGAGAACCACTTTTCATACTTGCCTCTATTATCACGACTCCCTGCGAAAGTCCGCTGATGATCCTGTTACGGATTGGAAAATTTTTTGCCTCTGGCGATGAACTAGGTGGTAATTCCGAAATCACTGCCCCATGATCTGCTATGCGACGGACGAGACTTGTATTTTGTCTAGGGTAAGCCACGTCTATACCGCACCCCTTTACAGCTATTGTGTTGCCACCTGACATTAGGGCCGCCTCGTGAGAAGCCGTATCTATTCCAAGGGCCAGGCCGGAGACTACTGTATAGCCATGTTGCACAAGTTCAGATGAAAGCATTCGAGCTACATCCAGCCCATAGGAACTGGGGTATCTTGAGCCGACGATAGCAACCGCTCTCTTTTTTAGAGAAGAGGGATCACCGATACCGTGAAGTAGTGCCGGCGGCTTTTGTATCTCATTCAAGAGCGATGGATAGTCCTTACTTAAGAAAGTCATGGTCCATGCGCCAACCCTTTCAAGGACACCGATGCTGCGCTCAATACCTTTTTCATCAGGACCTTTTAACAAGTCGTCTAGAACCTGGGCAGGCAATCGCACTATTTCTGAAAAATCAGCAGGCCCGACCTCCCATACTGCTTTGGCTGAGCCAAAGTGTTCTATAAGCCGTCTCAGGGTTATGTTCCCGACGCCGGGCACCAACTGTAGCCCGATCCATGCTTTCAGCTCTTCAAGTTCCATCAAAGTCCTCACCTTCCTAATATACCAAATAAGTTTTATCTCAAGATCCCATTTAAATTCTTCGTTCTTTTTCTTATTAATCATGAGTAAATAAATCTCATCGAACATCCATGAAGATGAGATCATTATTGAATTCTAAGGGATGTGTGGTATAGAAAAAACCTTACTTTATTTCTTGCCCTCGGGCAGAGCGTGGTTATGGTTAATGAAATTAAGACATTTATGGATTTTCTTAAGGTTGAGAGAAATTCTTCTCCTAACACGATAGTAGCCTATCGAAGAGACCTTGAGGAACTTAGTAGATTTATAGGCTCTGGGAAAAATCCTGTATCTATCACTACAAAAGAAATAAGGTCATGGCTTGCTTCAATGCTGAAGAGGGGAGCAAGCAGAAGCACCGTGGCCCGCAAACTTGCTTCCATTCGAAGCTTTTTCCGGTTTCTGCTCAGGCAAGGCATAGTTGAAAGGAGCCCTGCTGATGGCATTAGGGCACCTCAAACAAAAAAAACCCTCCCGGTTTATCTCTCTGTAGATGAGGCCTTTTCTATGCTAGAAACCGGTGAGGATAAGGGGTTCCAGGATCTAAGAAACCGGGCCATCCTTGAGTTGCTGTACAGCTCGGGAATAAGGGTTAGCGAGCTTTCAGGTCTGGATGTTTCGAGTGTTTCCCTTTCACCCGAAATGGTGCGTGTGAGGGGCAAGGGCAATAAAGAGCGAGTAATTCCTTTTGGCAGCAAGGCAGCCAAGGCATTGAATTCCTATTTGCCTTTTAGGGATACATTGCTGGAAAGGCTGCATTGCAAAGACGAAAAGGCGTTTTTCATTAATCGAAGGGGCACTAGGTTAAGTCCTCGAAGTGTAGAACGATTGGTTGCCAGAAGAAGGTTAGAGGTAGGGCTGAACTCGCCTGTGACTCCTCATACTTTTCGTCACTCCATGGCGACCCATTTACTTGAATCAGGTGCAGGCCTCAGACCGATTCAGGAAATGCTGGGTCATGTGAGTCTTGCTACTACGCAGATTTACACGCATCTGGATCTGAGTCATTTGGCCGAGGTATATGACAACGCCCACCCCAGGGCAAAAAAGGTAAAGTCAAAAAACAAAAAAAATAGTGAATGATTACAATACAAAAAGTCTGAAATATGATTCCGCTCAAAAAGCCAGCGATGCAAAGCGCGCAATTTTCCAGGAGCACGTACTTAACGTACGTCACAGTGAGTGGAAAATTGAAGCAACGCCGCAGATTGGGTTTTTCCGGCAGAATCGAGAATGTGGAGTAAAACGTGTATAATAATAAAGTGAAGAATCAAACAAAGGACAATATTTATAGTACTACTGTCCTAGCTATTCGTTATAATGGCGAGGCGGTGCTTGCAGGCGACGGGCAAGTTACAATGGGAAATACGGTCATCAAGCACAATGCACGAAAGATAAGAAGACTTTATAACGGAAAGGTCCTTACCGGTTTTTCAGGCGCAACTGCCGATGCCTTTACATTGTTTGAAAAACTTGAGCAAAAGCTTGAGCAATACAAGGGTAATTTAGTTCGCGCAGCAGTTGAGCTTGCCAAGGATTGGCGCACAGACAGAATTTTAAGGCGGCTTGAGGCCCTATTGGTTGCAGTTGACGAAAAGAATTCTCTCCTCATCTCAGGCTCTGGTGACGTTATTGAACCTGATAACGACATATTGGCCATAGGTTCAGGAGGGCCTTACGCCCTTTCCGCAGCAAAGGCCCTTGTGGCCCACAGCAATCTTTCAGCCAGAGAGATAGCCGAGGCTTCCCTGAATATTGCGGCCTCTATTTGTATTTACACTAACGAAAATATAGTAGTTGAAAGTCTGGAATCTCAGGAGGAACAATAAATCCAGTGGAAATTGCGGAAATCAAACCTTTAACCCCAAGAGAGATAGAAACTGAGCTGGATAAGTATATCATTGGCCAGTCTCAGGCCAAGCGTTCAGTGGCCATAGCGCTCCGGAATCGATGGAGAAGACAGCAGGTCCCTGAGCCGCTCAGGGATGAAATCGCCCCTAAAAACATAATTATGATTGGGCCCACAGGAGTGGGTAAGACCGAGATTGCAAGACGCCTAGCAAAACTAGCAAAATCTCCTTTTCTCAAGATCGAGGCGAGCAAATTCACTGAAGTTGGATATGTAGGCCGTGACGTAGAGTCCATGATCAGGGACCTCACCCACCTTGCGGTAGATATGGTGAAATCCGAAGAGAAGGAAAAGGTGGAGGCAAGGGCTAAAGACCTTGCTGAAGACCAACTTCTGGACATCTTGTTACCGAGTCTTAAAAGCGAGCATGATGTAGGAGAAACATCTACCAGGGAACGCTTCCGTCAAATGCTGAGAGATGGAAAGCTGGATGATCGCCCCGTGGAACTGGAGGTTGCCCAGAGGCCCTCTTCACCAATGATTGAAATTTTTGCTGCCGCGGGCATGGAAGAGATGCAGAGTAACATCCAGGACATGCTATCCAACATCACTCCCAACAAGCGAAAGCGTCGTCATGTAAAGGTCTCTGAAGCCAAAAAAATCCTTGAACAAGAGGCAGCAGGAAAATTAATAGACATGGACAAGGTTGTGAAAAAGGCTATTGCCCGTGTTGAGCAGTCAGGGATCATATTCCTGGACGAGATTGATAAAGTCGCTTCCAATGGAAGCGGAACCGGAGGCCCGGACGTTTCAAGGGAGGGAGTTCAGAGGGACCTCCTGCCTATAGTAGAAGGCACTTCTGTCCATACCAAGCATGGTATCGTGCTGACAGATCACATACTATTCATTGCAAGCGGTGCTTTCCACGTCTCAAAACCCTCTGATTTACTGCCTGAGCTTCAGGGAAGGTTCCCAATCAGGGTTGAGCTAAACCCATTGACTCAGGAAGACTTTGTAAGGATACTTACAGAACCTGAAAATGCCCTTGTCACTCAATATAAGGCACTGCTCGACACAGAAAACATAGACCTGATATTTGATGCAGAGGCAATCGAAGAGATAGCCAAGATTTCCTTTGAAGTAAACGAGCGCATGGAAAATATAGGGGCTAGAAGACTCCATACCGTAATGGAAAAATTGGTTGAGGAAATCTCTTTTGAGGCCCCTGATGTTGCCCCTCAGCAGATTATGATCACAGCAAAATATGTACAGGAGAGATTGAAGCATATAGCCAAGGACGAGGATTTGAGCAGGTTTATCCTGTGATTTTTTAATCACTGGATTGGATAATTTATGGATAATCTATCAAGGGCACAGACTCTTATTGAGGCCCTTCCCTATATTCGAAAATTTGCCAACAAGACCATTGTCATAAAGTACGGTGGCCACGCCATGGCTGAACAATCCCTCAAGGAGCAGTTCGTACTGGACATCATCCTGATGAAGTACGTTGGTATCAATACGGTCATTGTCCATGGAGGCGGGCCTCAGATAAGTCAAATAATGGATAGAATGGGGATCAGGCCTACATTTGTCGATGGCCAGCGGATCACTGATGATGAGACCATGAGTGTTGTGGAGATGGTACTGGTTGGTACTGTCAACAAGGAGATAGTAGGTCTTATCAATAGCTATAAAGGACGGGCAGTGGGTCTGTCCGGCAGGGATGGCGATCTCATACAGGCAGATCCCATGAAAATTTACAAATACACCGGAGATGAACGTCCGCCTGAAATTATCGATATTGGAAGAGTGGGGAAGGTTTCAAGTATCAACGCCGGGATACTTAAGGCCCTTGAGGACTCAGGTTTTATGCCTGTTATAGCCCCGGTTGGTGTCGGACCCGATGGGCAGGCATACAACATAAACGCTGACCTTGTTGCCGGGGCCATAGCAGGTGAGCTTAAAGCTGAAAAACTTATACTCCTGACAGATGTCTCTGGGGTAATGAGTTCGAAGAACGAGCTGATTCCATCCATGACGGCAGATGAGGCGAGAAAGGCTTTAAAGGATGGTACTGCAACCGGAGGAATGATCCCAAAACTTAAGTCGTGCCTTAAGGCCCTAGGCAGTGGGGTTGATAAAGCCCACATCATCGATGGAAGAAAAGAACACGCCATCTTGCTGGAACTGTTGACAGATACCGGGGTTGGAACGGAAATAGTCCAATGACAACAGAGCCGGCAAATAGCGGAATTGCCAATAATTCAGCCATAGACTCACAAAAACAGACACAGACGACTCAATTACTCAGCGCCTCTGTTGCAAATACATACAGCCGTTTTCCTGTAACTCTTGTGCGGGGAAAAGGCTGCAAAGTCTGGGATAACAAGGGAAAAGAATATCTGGACTTTGCCGCCGGGATTGCTGTCTGCAGCCTGGGGCATTGTCATCCGGCAGTCACAGAGGCAGTAGCTCGCCAGGCCGGGACCCTGGTCCATGTTTCAAATCTGTACTGGACCATGCCCCAGTTAGAAGTGGCACATCTACTCACGGAAAACTCATTTGCCGACAGGGCGTTTTTCTGTAACTCAGGAGCTGAATCCATAGAGGGGGCACTTAAACTTGCCCGTCGCCACGGCCACCAAAATCGTGGCCCTGATTGTTATGAGGTTATCTGTCTTGAGGGCTCATTCCACGGCCGCACCCTGGCAACAATAGCTGCCACAGGACAACCTGCATTCCAGCAGGGCTTTGAGCCCATGCCATCAGGCTTCATTCACGTCCCACCCAACAATATAACGGCTCTCAAGCTGGCTGCCGGTCCGAGGACTGCCGCGGTCCTGATCGAACCAATCCAGGGAGAAGGAGGGGTGCGGCCGGTCAGTAATGAGTTTCTGCTCGCAGCCAGGGAAATCTGTGATCGCCTGGGTGCCCTGCTCATGTTTGATGAGGTCCAGGTGGGAATGGGAAGGACCGGGACACTCTTTGCCTATGAGCAGACCCCAGTGGTACCTGACGTAATGTGCCTTGCAAAGGCCCTGGGAAACGGATTCCCCATAGGTGCTATGCTCGCAAAAGATGAGGTAATGTCCCACCTTCCCCC
Source organism: Deltaproteobacteria bacterium (assembly GCA_019310825.1). Taxonomy (GTDB): domain Bacteria; phylum Desulfobacterota; class Dissulfuribacteria; order Dissulfuribacterales; family UBA3076; genus UBA3076. The sequence goes on from JAFDDO010000013.1 coordinate 13,499, forward strand.
TGGGAGCCACGCCTCAACCTTTGGTGGAAACCCGGTGGCCTGTGCCGCTGCAAAAGTGGTTATTGAAATCCTGACTTCATCCGGTTTTCTAGACGGAGTAAAGGAAAAAGGTACATACCTGAAAACAGGTCTCGAATCCATGGCCGACAAACATTCGGAAGCAATCCTTGAGGTACGCGGCAGAGGACTTATTCAGGCCATTGAATTCAGAGAACCTGTTCCTGAATTGGCCTTTAAGCTCATGAAAGAGGGTTTCTTGGTGCTGCTGAGTCAGGAAAAGATACTCCGTTTGGTACCGCCCTTGTTTGTTACTAAAGCGGAAATCGATGCCATGTTAGATGCGATTAAGAGTAATATATGATGATTCCGCTCAAAATACTCCATCTGTTGCGTTGCTTCGATTTCCTCGTCACTGCGACGCACGCAAAATACGCCTCGTTCCTCGAAAATTTCGCGCCTTGCATCTGGGGCATTTTGAGCGGAACCACTAAAGCGGGCCCGTATCGGGATTCGTGGAATGGATGAACCCATGATTAAATCACCAAATCCTAGACATTATCTGACCGTTTCTGATCTGACTTCTGATGAGATCCTTTTTCTTGTCAACCGGGCCTTGAAGCTTAAAAATCGCTACAAATCCGGTCAACCTTACAGACCTGCCATAGGTAAAATCATAGGGTTGCTTTTTGAAAAGCCGTCTACCAGGACCCGCGTTTCCTTTGAAGCCGCAATTTTACAACTGGGCGGGAACGTAACCTTTTTGTCTTCAAGGGATCTTCAGCTAAGAAGAGGAGAGCCCCTTAAGGATACAGCCAGGGTTCTCTCCCGCTATCTGGACTGTCTCGTGGTCCGTACCTTTGGCCAGGAAGTGGTTGATGAGCTTGCCAGGTGGTCAGACATCGCTGTTATCAATGGACTTACTGACCAACATCATCCGTGTCAGGTCCTCTCTGATATCATGACTGTGATGGAGCACAAGGTTGAAGACACGGGAGCTTTGAAAATCTCCTGGGTGGGGGATGGGAACCAGGTGCCCCATTCATGGATCCAGGCTGCAAGCAGGCTTGGATTCGCCTTGGCTCTGGCCTGCCCAGACGGATATGAGCCTGATAAAGAGATTTTGAGTAGGGCCCAAACAGAGTCCGCAGCACCCATCACTCTCACGACTGATCCCGAAGAGGCAGTAGAAAATGCTGACGTCATAAATGCAGACGTTTGGGCCAGTATGGGCCAGGAAGAAGAGGCCTCGAAACGCAGAGAGATATTTGCCCCTTATCAGATCAACAAGGCACTTCTTGCCAAAGCCAAAACTGATGCCATTGTCCTCCACTGCCTCCCAGCCCATCGAGGAGAGGAAATAAGCGAAGATGTGCTAGAAGGGCCACATTCAGCAGTGTGGGACCAAGCGGAAAACAAGATGCATTTTCACAAGGCCGTGCTGGAATGGGCCATGGGATTGTAAGGGTAGTTTCATCTTCAGGTACTCTGGATATTTGCGGTGAACAGCCTTGTTGACAAATCACCCCTAGGTCCTGTATCAAACTGGTAATCTTCACCTCAAAACCGCATTAGATGCATATCAAGAGATCAATACCGCCTATATTGGGCGGGACACTCTCCATATCTCAACACCCTTCCCCTCCTCAGATCACCAGATGTTTGGCAACATGTTAGCATGTTGCCAAACATATAAATGGACTACTCCGCCGCAAACGGCGGGGAATAAAACATCAGGGGATTTAAAAAATCCTTATGTATAAAAATCCTTGACACAATGTATATATCTCGGATATACACACTTTGTGGATGAAATCAATATCTTAGGTAAATGTTCAGGTTTTGAATGGGATGAGGGCAATTTTCTCAAAAACTTGGAAAAATATGGTGCAAATGCCCCATAATGTGAATAATTCTTTTTCAATCGTCTTCTTGTGAACGGAAAGAATTTAGAACAATCCAAACAAGGGTCTCGGTGTTACGCTTTAGGCCATACTGATGATGGAAGGGGTTTGTTTGTGATATTTACGATTCGAAATAGTCTCATCCGAGTGATCTCTGCCAGAGATATGAATCGAAAAAAAGGTCTATAAAAGCTTATGAATAAAAAGATTCCAAAATTCAAATCTGAGGATAAAGAACGTGAATTTTGGGCAACCGCTGATTCAACCGAATATATTAATTGGGAAAAAACGAAAAAAACTGTTTTCCCTAACCTGAAACCTTCCCTTAAAAAAATCTCCTTGCGCTTACCTCAATTGATTATCGAAAAACCTAAGGTATTGGCCAATAAGCGCGACATTCCTTATCAATCGTTAGAAAATGTTTTAGCTGAGCGTATCGACCAGGAATTGAGGTCTACAAGCCGTTGATAAGATATAACGACGCGCTGCCGTTTCATCTGATTGAGCAGGTGGATAAGCCGCGAGCTGAAAAAACGGTAAAATTGCAGATGAATTTGTTTAACCGGTCGCTGGAATTGAAAAACACATTTAAAGAATGCATGCCAGGCCGCCGAAAAGTTGGGTGAAGGTGGTGGATATCTTCGGCAATGACATTATGAAGATAATTGAGGTCTCAATATGAATAATGAACAGGTAATTATAGATATCATCTGCGGTTATTTTCCTGACGTGCAGACGATTTATCTTTTCGGAATCTGGGGCACAAAATATGAGTGGCCTGACAGTGATATTGATATAGATCTGTTGCTGAATCCGGGCAAGGCAAAAAAAAATAGAATGGGGCCCATATAGATGCAAACACAAGAGTCCCTATTTAGACAAATAGAAACGCAAAAGCATCTACCAACACTACCCCACATTCTCCTAAAACTGATTGACGCATGCAAACAGGATGAAGAAAATCTCAAAAAGGTCTCCAAGATTATTGAGAATGATCCATCACTAAGCAGCAAAATTTTGAACTTGGTCAACTCGGCCTATTATGGATTGCCTAATAGAATTGAAGGTATGTATCGGGCCGTTGTACTTGTTGGTACCAATGCCATAAAAAATATTGCTATATGCGCATCAGTATACGAGGTCTTTGATCAGACTCATGGAAACTCTGTCTTTAACCTGAAGTCCTTTTGGTGGCACTCCTTGAAATGTGCCGTGGTGGCAAAGCTTATCGCGGGAAAGATCCACTACACCAATCCTGATGAAGCTTTTTTGTCCGGGCTCTTACATGATATTGGAAAATTGGTTTTCTGGGTCAACTTCCCAGAACAATACAGAAAACTCTTGGAGACTTGTAAAGACCAGCCTGATCTTCTCCTAGAAGGTGAAAGGCAACTTGGTGCTACCCATAGCGAAGTTGGGGCCTGGCTAATTCGTCGCTGGAACCTTCAATCCTTTTTGGCAGACTCAATACTGTATCACCATGAACCGAAAAACAGGATTCTAAATGCTCTCCCACTGGTACAGATTGTATATGTAGCTAATGCTTTATCCCACGTTCAGCAACAGGATGAAGACTATAATATTGCAGAAGACCTCTGCGGCCTCAGCAAATCCCAAGTTGAAGAGTTATTGTCCTTGGCAGAAGAAGAATTGAAAAATGTGGCCGATTTATTGGGCATAGAAATTGAGCCACCAAAGGACCCGGGAGCTATCCTTTCTGAAAAAGACCGTGGAAAACAGAAAGATTTGGTACGTGAAGTCATGGAGTTCTCCCTCTTAACAGGGACACTTCAAAATCTCCTTGAAGCTAATGACGAAAATACAATTGTGAGGGCAGCTCAGCAAGGCATCAAGGTCCTGTTTGATATAAAATCTATCCTTTTCTTCCTCTATGATCCGGAAAAAAAGGGTCTCATTTACAAGGCCTCCGAAGAAGAAAATAGCTCTTCTATGATCAGTAACCTTATTATCCCCATGCAAGCCGATAAAAGTTTATTAGCTACCTCCCTCACTAAAGGGAAACCTCTCGAGTCATTTACCCATTTCGCAGATACCAAACTAATTATTATAGATGAACAGATCATTCGATTCATCGGTAAAGAGGGAATGCTGTGCATCCCTATGCTCGCCCATGGCGAGTATGTAGGGGTCATTGTCCTTGGACTGGATCAGGTTGAATTTTCACACCTTTCAAAGAGCTCCATGCTCTTGAACATGTTTAGCAATAACGTGGCGTTGGCCTTACATGTGGATCAAGTGAGACGGAACCAGCTTAATAGGATTCAATCTGAACGATTAGCTGCATCGTTGTCTATGGCTCGAAAAGTGGTCCATGAAGTGAATAATCCCCTGTGTATTATGAAAAATTATCTCAAAATTCTCGGAATGAAGTTGTCCGCACAGGATCCAGCTCAGGAAGAAATTGAGAGCCTCAATGAAGAAATTGATCGTATCACAATGATCCTCCGTTCTTTGACTACATTTTCTGAACAAAGGGTTTGCAACTTTGTACCAGAGGATATTAACGTCTTATTGTCAAATCTTATAAAGATTATGGCGGGATTTTTGTCGGAACATTCCAATATTAAGGTCCATATAGATCTTGAAGATGAACTACCAAAGATCATAACAGAAAAAGATAGTCTAAAACAGGTCTTTATAAATCTCATCAAGAATGCTGTTGAAGTAATGCCTGGGGGAGGAAATCTGTATATCAAAACCCGACATATCTCCAGCTACTTTGAAGGCGAGTTAGAATCTGAACACACAAAATACCAAGGATATGTGCAAATCACTATCACTGACGAGGGACCGGGTATTTCCGATGAAATTAAGCCTCGACTTTTCGAGCCGTTCGTAACCTCAAAGGGTCATGGACACTCCGGATTAGGGCTATCCATTGTTTATGAAATCATAAAATCATTGAATGGGACCTTGGCTTATGAAAGTGAGGAAGGAAAAGGTACCAGCTTTAAAATAGGATTACCTGTCGTAACAGAACAAGAATTTTAATTATACTTCAAAAATGTATTTTGCTCAAAAAGCTCCAGATGCAAAACGTGATTTTTCCCTGGAATAATTGTTACTTAGACGTATGTCGCATTAACAAAAAAATTGAGGCAATGCCGCAAATAAGGCCTTTCAGTGAAATCAGATTTGTCAGAGGAGATAAGTATGTTGCCTGCTTCTAAGATATTGGTCGTTGATGACGAACCCCGTATGTGCCATAGCTTGAAACTATTGTTGAATAATAGTGGCCATGAAGTACAGACGAGCAATAATGGCCACGAAGCCATAAAATGTCTCGCCGAAAACTCCTTTGATCTTGTCTTTCTGGACATAGTTTTGCCGGACATGGATGGTTTCCAGATCATGGACCACATAAATCAGCAATACCCCGATGTTATGGTCATCATTATAACAGGGCATGTCTCCATGGAATCGACGTTAAGGGCGCTGAGAAGAGGGGCCTACGATTATATCAGAAAGCCCTTCGAGCCTGAAGAATTACTCACAAAAGGAAAAAATGCCATAAATCAAAAAAAGTTAACATGTGAGAACCGCTCTATTTATGGAAAGCTGGAGGAGTCAGAGAAACGTTACAGGTATTTGATTCAAAATTCCCCTGATATTATTTATACACTGGACAACAAGGGCAATTTTACCTTTATTAGTGATGTCGTTGAGCACTTAACAGGGCTTAAAGCTAAGCAACTTATAGGAAAACACTATACTACCATTATCTATGAAAAGGATCTGGAAAAGGCTAATTGGTTCTTTAACGAGAGGAGGACCGACGAACGTGTTTCCAATGGTGAACTGAGAATAAAGGTCTGTAAAACAAGCAATCGTTTTGATCTTTGTGAAGTCAAATACTTAACAATGGAGTTGAAATCCACAGGCATGTATGACGGGCCAACCGCAAAAAATTCCAAACACCTCGGAGCTTATGGTATTCTGAGAGACATAACCGACAGGAAACGCCTTGAAGCGCAGTTACAAGATGCCCAGAGGATGGAATCTCTAGGCACTTTGTCAGGAGGTATTGCGCATGACTTTAATAACCTGCTCATGGCTATCCAGGGAAATATATCTTTGATGCTTTTAGATGTGGATTTCAGTCATCTCAGCTATCAGAAGCTAAAAAATATAGAAACATACGTCCAGAGAGGAGCCAATCTTACAAAACAGCTTTTAGGTTTTGCCAGAGGAGGTAAATATGAGGTCAAGCCCAGTGATTTGAACAAAGTTATAAATAATCAAAACCGGATGTTTAGCTATACTCAGAAACAGATTAATGTTCATGCCGAATATGAGAAAAATCTTTGGACCGTGGAAATCGATCAAAAACAGATAGAGCAGGTCCTGCTAAACCTTTATATCAATGCTTCACAGGCAATGCCTGTGGGTGGAGATCTGTATGTTCGGACAGAAAATTTAATAATTAATGAGAATTATATCAAACACCATCATACACTACCCGGCAAATATGTAAAAATATCTGTAACCGATACAGGTATTGGTATGAATAAGGCAACTCAAAAAAGGATATTTGATCCATTCTTTACCACGAAGGAGATAGGCAAAGGTACAGGCTTAGGACTTGCCTCTGTTTATGGAATCATTAAAAATCATAAGGGTTTTATAACTGTTAGCAGCAAGGAAGGTAAGGGAAGCACATTTATCATTTATCTACCAGCCTCTGAAAAGGAGATCATAGAAGGGACAGGGACAGAGGCAGTGGCAAGGGTAGTCAAAGACATAAAAAATTCTCAAACTGTCCTTTTGATAGATGATGAACATATGATTGTCGAAGTTGGTAAAGAGATGCTAGTGGTACTAGGCTATGAGGTACTCACGGCCAAAAGCGGGGAAAAAGGAGTAGAAGTCTATAAACAAAATAAGGATCGGGTTCACCTCGTCATTCTGGATATGGTCATGCCAAATATGGGAGGGACTGAGACTTATTATAGGATAAAAGAGATCAATCCTGATATAAAATTTCTCCTTTCAAGTGGTTATAGCGTAAATAAGGAAGCATCTAAGATAGTAAAGGGTAATTCCAGTGGTTTTATCCAAAAACCATTCACTATTAATCAACTTTCGGAAAAAGTAACAAAAATTTTAGACCAAAAACCGGCTTGAGCAATCCCTTTGGATAAGATAATTTCTCATCTTTTTCGTAATCTATAATTCTCCAGAAGCCCAGAACCAGAACAAAACGAAAAAATATCTATTTTCGGAAGACAGTTCAATGGTAAATTTTGATTACTGTGCAAAAAGTTTTTTTCTTTTATCCAATCGGTAGCAACTACCTTTGAATTGTTTTGCGTATTTTTTCATCTCCGATGCCCGTTCCGTGATTTCACCATAGTGTGAGAACGTCCCAGTTTCGGTGTTCGTAATCCCTATGGAAATGCCCATTATAGGAAATGTTCTTACACGGTTCTGTCTGTCAATGGATTCGATGCAATCCCTTATTCTGTCTTCAGGGTTATAGAGGGTAGATATTATGATTTTGTCAAAGGCATCTACTATTTCCTGAGATGTCTCTTCTATAAAGTTTAAATCCATTATAAATATAAAATCGTCGCCCCCTATATGTCCAATAAAACTATTATTGGGCTGCTTGTTTTTTACGATGTTAAGGATAAGACGCCCAGTCATCTTTATAACTTCATCTCCACGGCTGAAGCCATAATAGTCGTTGAAGGGTTTGAAATAATCGAGGTCTGCGTATGCAAAAGCAAACCCTTCGCCTTTATCAAGCCTATACTGTATCTGCCTGTTTATTGAAATATTCCCTGGGAGCCTTGTTAACGGGTTGATCTCGACAACCCTGTTCGATCTAAGAATACATAAATTAACCCTTGCAAGTATTTCTCTTTCAAGGTCGGTTTCCCAAATATAATCTTCAGCAAATGTGGGATCCCATCTGGAGATATCAAATTGATTAGGCAGAACAGCAAGGACAGGCAATTGATTAAACATGGGATCTTTCTTTAGATTATTAAGAATATTGATTGTGAAAAAATCATCCATATTGATAGCAATAATAATTAGATCCGGCATAGAATTATAAATATAGTCCAGAGCAGGCTCTATCTTGCTGAAAACAAGTGTCTTGTACAAATTTTTCAAGACACCCTCTATGATATTTGTTGAAATGATATATTGAGAGACAACTACAATCGTATTCATTATTATAGAGACAGTTCTTCCGTTACCTTCAGGGAATCTTCCATTTCCTCTAGTATCTCTTTTATGTCCGTTTCACTCAATTTAAGGGTCTCAAAAGCCACTGGATTTACCGCAGGCACAAAAGGATCGCCAGCAAAACCCACCCCGTTTGCCCTCATAAAAATATCAGCTAGATGAACAATTGCGGTTTCGATAGGAGCACTTTTTGAGAGGTGTGGATTATGATGATATTTTATGACTTCTATCAAGTTGCGAGGGAAAAGCCATTTTTCTGCCAACCAGGATCCTATGATAGCATGATTAGTAACAAAGTGATCCCGTTCTGCCTCAACTATTGTAATATGCTTGAGTTCCGCTTCATTCATTGTTTCTTTGTATTCCTTGGGGAACTCAAGGAATAAAATGATTTTTCCTATGTCATGAAGTAGCCCCGCCGCATAAACGTCATCATAGTCCTTTAGCCCCTTCCTCTCGGCCATTAGCCTTGATGTAATGGCACACCCGAGAGAGTGTTCCCAAAGCCCTAGCATAGCATTCTGCATAACTTCAAATACAGAGACGCCGACAAGCAGTCCCTTTATGACATTCAAACCAAGGAGTACCGTTGCATGGGATGCAGAAGAAATCCTGCCTGGAAATCCATAGAATGCTGAATTAACCATCTTAAGAATTTTGATAGTCACTGCAGGATCATTCGATATAAAATCACCGATTTCTTTTAAAGATATTACGGGATCACCTATAATTTTTGAAATCTGTTTCAGGGTACTTGGTATTGTTGGAAGGCTATTGATATTTTCAACTTTTCTGCGCAGTCTTTTTATGTCTATGTCAATCATACAAGCCCTCTATATGTTCCTTTACTAGCTTTTTTAACACATTCATATATGGCTTGTCTTCCACTTTTTTGAATCTCCGGTCTAGTTGCGCAAGTGCCTCATCTTTCGATATGCTCTGCTGAGACGGACCATCGATATAGACACTATTGATTTCCATATCCTGAATCTTCTTTATCAACGTCTCTGTTAGTTCTATATCCTTGCTGATCAAGATCATGTTACCTATGATCACGGGCCTCGCAAGTTTCATCCCAGGATCGAGTTTATCTGCAGAAACTTTTGGCACAGTTGTTCCCCTTTCGCCTATCTAATATAGCGTTTCATTAAAAAGTTGTCATTGCGAGTGTTAGCGAAGCAATCTCGTGACGTAGTTTGTGAGTCTTATTGAGATTGGTCGCTACGCTTCTCGCAATAGCAACGTAAAGATTTGCTTGAAACGCAATACTAATCCTGAATATCAAAAAAGGATATTATGATAAATTGACCGACTACCTGCTATAATAAAAATCATAATAATAAATCAACAAGCTTTCTGTTGATGACCACATATGAACGAGTCCTCTAAAAGTCTTCCTGTATGGTAAATGGCGTTCTGTCCAGTCATGCACAATAATTATTGCAGATATTCTATAGGTTCCAGCCATGAAAATCAAGGAGTACTGGTGTTGTGCGGTGTCTTTTCAGCAATGTCTCTGAACTGTTGTTAATCACCATAAAATTCGCCCGGGCGTGTATGATAACATCCAGTTCTATCCCCTTGACGTTAGACCTTATACCTGACGTTGACCATGGCTTGCTTCAGATTCCCGCATTCGCCGTATTTGATAAAAAATCCACCTTCGATTTTCAAGAACCAGAATCGCTTTAGCTCGTCATCATGGGAGGGAGACTCTCACAAGGATTATTGGGCCTGTGATCCTTCGACCTAGATACCTGAGTGGTTACGTTTAGCCTAAAGTATTTCGCCTATATTACCGATTAAGTAAACATGCATCTATAGAGGATTTTTCATGGATATCGTAGTTAAAGGTTCAGCTCCTGCCAATATGGACTCTTCAAAGGATGGGAAAGGTACTTATGTCAGACGGGAGATGAAAAAGGAACGACGAAAAAATAGACGGGATCGCCGGGAAAGTGTAAGAGAAGGTATATTTGTTTATCTTTCTGTTAAGAATGATAGACGCCGTCTAAGAAATAGAAGAAAGGCTGGCCTTTAAGATTGATAGACTCGCAAAAGATCCGAATCCACCTCCCCTACACTCCCAACTAGCTAATAGTCAGCATATTAATTCTATCTTTGCCTATTCTGTGTCCTTTTGCGGCGTTACATAAAGACATATACGCAAATTTCTTGTCTATCTCCACTGATCAAGATATGAATACCGACTACTTGAAATCCTTTTCGCCGAATACCTCGGCTTGATATACCTCAACTTTGGTCGCTGAATCCTTCCATGCAGTTGCCGGCATGCCGCCTTTGACGCATAGGTATTCGAGGAACTGTTCCTTGTCCGGCAATTGCTCCCAGACTTGGGGGAGAAACGTGGAGCTATGCATCCCACGAGACAGAATCACTCCATGAACATTAGGTCGAAGCTGACATTTCAGGTCGTCTCCATTCTTGAAATTCAATCTCTCCGGTACGGATAGGACGCTTACCTCAATATCTATCTCGGGCAGCTCCTCCGCACTCAAGCGCAAAAATCTCGGATCTTTGAAAGCTGCGTTTTGGGCATTTTCCCCCACGCATTCAACAAGGGAACATACAGGCTCTATGGTTCCGATGCATCCCCGGAGTTGCCCAAATTTATGTAATGTGACAAAGCAACCCCTGTCTTCCTTCAGAATGGGAGAGGGCTTCGGCCTTTCCACCTTGATGCCAACCACAATCTTTGCCTCAATGGCAGAGCGGGCAAGCCTGAGAAGGGCCTTCTTATCCTGGTCAGATAGGGATGCCTTCATTCTTTTTGACCTCTCTTTTCTATCCACAAAGGCAATACTCGCATATCCCACAACATTGTCCTTGCCTCCTGCAGTATCGCCGGAATTTTTATAATCGATCAATTTTGCGTCCCAGTTCTTGATTTCGGCAATATGCATCAAAGTCATAACTGCCTGCTTACCACAGGCCTCGCACAACGACATACGGGAAAACTCAGCGTTGGTGATGGCACTGGTGCAAACACGGTCCAGGGAAACCGCTCTTTCATAAGGGTAGTAGTGGGAAAGATCCGTGCTTGCCACTATCAGGGTATTGTTATCAATATGTGGAGCGAGCGCCAAGGCAAGGGCCTTGGGATCTTCACTATTTATCAAGATCGGCACAATCTCAAAATCCTTCAACATTACCTGTAGAAAGGGGAGCTGGACCTCAAGAGAATGCTCCTTCTTGTGAGCCTCGGGGGCAGATTCGAAAATGGGCAATTTGCGGAGTTTGAAAACCAGTTGTGCCAGCCGGACATCTCCCAGGGGGGTTTGATAGACTGCCACTGAGGGAATGGATGCCCCCTTTAAAGGAAATTGATGACTTGGTCCAATGAGTATTACAGTCCTGGTGGATGGGGCTATCTGTCTGTATCCGGCAGCAGCTACAATACCCGAATAAATATATCCGGCATGAGGAGAGACCAGTCCCCGGATTGTTTCCTTAATGTCAACACCAGACGCATCTCTTAAAAGGGACCTGACCGTCTTACGGAGCTCTTCAGGGCCATTGGGGTAAAACCGGCCGGCGACCGCCGGTGGCCGTACTGTCTGACTTGCTTCGTCAGAGGCGAAGGAGGATTCCATTGGCCACCCAAGAAATAATGCCAATATAAAGGCCATAATTGCAGTTCTGGTCATTTTCATCAATCCCACCGGCCACTGATTGAGGTTCCACAGAATTTGCATTTTCCGTGTTTCACATGGTTTTCCAACAGAGTATAGCCCCTTCTTTGAATCACCGTACGCTTGCAACCAGGACAAACAGTCTTATCACATCCACCGGGCACAT
>JAFDDO010000130.1 GCA_019310825.1 Deltaproteobacteria bacterium
TTCAGCGGAATCAGACTTGAAATAATTGTACTAATAGGCTAACTATTCAGGTGGATAGACTGAAGGTAGAAGGCTAATAGGGACAAATCATGCGTGATCACACAAAACTGCGGGCATTTGAGTTGGCTGACGAGATTGCAGTATTAGTTTAGAGGATTCATCTCTGTTCGATCGTTGCGAAATGCTTGAAATCCTTCAGCCTTCAGCCTTCAACCTGAATGGGCTAGCTTTGACACGGGCGGTTAACTCAGTGGTTAGAGTGCCATCCTCACACGGTGGAAGTCACTGGTTCAAATCCAGTACCGCCTACCACAGATTATCCCAATAGGTTGCAGGCCATTGATTATTTTGAGCTCCTCCAAAAGAGGGGCTTTTTTTTTAGGCTTGGGAAAAGCCACCTACTTCATAGCAAAATACTGACTGCACCCGGTGTCGTATAGTATGATTTTCTCAAGGGGTAAAATAAGGGTGAAGCCGGTCCGTTTTGAGATTTCAAATATTACCAACTTAGCAACAATTCCCAGTGTATCAGGTGTCTATCTCTTCAGAGACCCAAAGGATACTGTCCTATATATTGGAAAGGCCAGGGACCTTCGGCAGCGGCTAGCCTCATATCTGAGGTCTGGTTCGTTTGTATTGCCAAAGACAGGCTTGATTATGAAGCTGGCCAATTCATTTGAAATTATAATCACAGCTAATGAAAAAGAGGCACTTATACTTGAAGCCTTGCTCATAAAGGAGCACCGGCCCAAATACAATGTTGTGCTCCGGGATGACAAAGCTTATCCCTTTCTCAAACTTGACATAAAGAAGCCTTTTCCCCGCCTGAGCGTTGTTCGGCGCAGAGCAAAAGACGGGGCACTTTATTTCGGCCCTTATCCTTCTGCAAGGGCGGTGAGAGAGACCCTGAGGTCCATTTCCTCCTTATTTAGGCTTAGAGCTTGCTCTGACAGATCCATGAGGACCAGGGTTCGTGCCTGTCTGTTACATCAGATTGGACGCTGTTCGGCCCCGTGCGTGAGGGCTATCTCAGAAAAGGATTATGCTGATCAGGTAAGGCAGGTAAAGCTATTTCTCAAGGGCAGGACAGGTCCCCTTCTTAAGATTTTGAGATCACAGATGGAGGAGGCCTCAGAGGCACTTGAGTACGAAAAGGCCGCGATCCTGAGAGATCAGATCTATGCCATTAAAAAAGTTTTTGAGAAACAGTCAATAGTGGCAGGCATGTACGCCAATTGGGACATCATTGGCCTCGCCCGCAGTGGAGATGCCTCAACACTGGCTGTGCTTAAGGTGCGGGACGGAGTGGTGCAGGGTCAGGAGGTACACCATTTGAGCAGGATTATTGAGGAGACAGATCAAGAAATCCTTTCTGTATTCATTCGTCAATTTTACCAACAGAGTCCTGTGCCAAAGGAGATAATTCTTCCGGAAGACATGGAAGATTCAGGTCTGATTTCAGAATGGCTATTCGACATGGTTGGCAGGACAGTATTGCTTAGAAGGCCTGCAAGAGGTTTAAAATGCAGACTGCTTGAGATGGCCAAAACAAATGCCGGGCAGACCATGCTTTCCTTTGAGAGACAACATGAGGCGTGGCGGAAAAAGGCCGGCATTATGATGGATATACTGAATCTAAAATATGTCCCTGAAAAAGTTGAAGGCGTAGACATCTCTATAACAGGAGGAGAACTTCCTGTCGGAAGCCTTGTAGCCTTTTATAGGGGTCAACCGAATAAAAAAGACTACAGGCATTATAATATAAGAGGAGTAAGAGGTACAGACGATTATGCAATGATTAGGGAGGTAATGCTAAGGAGAATCGTCCGTGGGAAGGAGAAGGGAAATTTGCCTGACCTGTTTTTGATAGATGGAGGCCGCGGGCAACTCAGGCAAGCATTTGAAGTGGCTGATTCCGAAGGCCTTTTGGGAGAATTTGATCTTGTGGCCCTTGCCAAGGAAATCAAGGATGAAGGTGAGAAGATCTTCCGTCCCGGATGGTCTGAGCCCTTGATTTTGCCACGGCATCATCCAGTACTTTTATTTCTGCAACAGGTGAGGGATGAGGCCCACCGGTTCGGGATTAATTTTCACAGGAAAAGACGGGATGCCAAGAGACTACGTTCACGTCTCAGTGAGATTTCAGGCGTAGGTCCAAAACGGCAACAGGCGCTTTTAAAGTATTTTGGAAGTCTGACCAGAGTGCGCCAGGCCTCCTCGGAGGAAATCAATAAAGTGCCGGGGATTTCTAAAGAGTTGGCCAGGACCATACATGAGCATTTGAGTTTAGATCAAGGGACAGATCCAATTCCAAGCCACTTCATAAATTGACTCAACTTCCTCTGATTTGAGCCCGGCACCAAGACCCACTTTTCGTGCCCTTTCAGCGCTCATGAAGTCTTCCGGGGCGTGGGCATCTGAGTTGATTATAAGCTTTGCTCCATGAACTTTGGCAAGCTTTGCTACGTGGCCATTTGTGAAGCTGTGACCCTTCCGGCCGGAGATTTCAAGAAAAATACCATTTCGGGCTGCCAGCTTCACGTCTTCATCAGAGATCAGCCCTGGGTGAGCAAGTATATCAATGCCTGCCTCAATGGCGGCCCGATTAGTCCCCGGGCACACAGGCTCCATAATGGTTTCTCCGTGGCAGATCAGTATAGCAGCTCCCAGATGTCTGGCTTCTTTTGCCAAGGGGGCAATCAGATCAGGATGAACATGGGTAAGCTCCACACCAGGTATGAGTTTTGTGGGGCTGTAACGGTTGATGTCTTTTGCCACCTTGATCAAACGGGGAATTATGAAATCAAGGTTGGAAGAGTCGACATGATCTGTAATGGCTATGGCTTTATAACCCATGACTTCCACACGTGTTACTAGCTCAGAGGGTATAAGCTCTCCGTCGCTAAAAAGACTGTGGCAGTGAAGGTCAAACATCAACATTTTGGCAACTCATATTTAATTCTGCTGAAAAAACCCAATCTGCGGCGTTGCTTCAATTTTTCAGTCACTGCGACGTACAATAAGTACTTCTCATTCCTGGAAAATTTCGCGCCTTGCATCTCGGGCTTTTTGAGCGGAATCATATTTTATACTTAACTGAGGCGGGATCCATCTCTTCCAGGATTTTTGCCCACTTCTTTTCTTCCGAAGGAATTTTTTCCCCATTCTTTATTACTGTTTCTTTAGTGGATTTCATCTTGCTGAAAATAGACTCGTTTACGAAGATTTGGGCTTCGGCCCTCAAGGCAATGGCTACCGCATCACTTGGCCTTGCGTCTACAGTTAGCTCGCGGTCCCCCTGCTTGAGGGTTATCAGAGCGTAATATGTGTTATCCTTGAGATCAGATATCTCGACCATTGGTATTTTTATTTCCATTTTCTTTAAAAGATTTACTGAAAGATCATGAGTCATTGGCCTTGCAAATTCGACTTTTTCCATCTCTGTAGCAATAGCGGTGGCTTCGAGTAGACCAATCCAGATTGGCAAGACCCTTTCCCCGTTTTCTTCTTTGAGAATAAGTATGGGGGAGTTTGAATCAGCGTCAAAGGTTATTGCGTGTACACACATGGAAATATTTGACATAATTTCACCGAAAAGTGCTAATAATTTCCTAAAAGCCTTCTAATGATCAGTTACAGACAGCACTTCTAATATCCTGAACCTCTTCTTTCAAGGGATCAGGATTTTGCCCCTTAAAGAATGATAACATGCCTTGATTATTTTTACAGTAACGAATTTTCCAATAAATTCTTGAGGTCCAGAGAAGTTTACCACATGGTTGCCTCTAGTTCTACCCCTAAGCTCCTCAGGGTTTTTCTTGCTGATGCCTTCCACAAGTAATTCCTCTTTCCGGCCCTCCATAGACTTATAACGCATAAGCCCGATTTCTTTCTGAAGTTCAAGTACTGCTTCAAGGCGTTCTGCCTTGATTTTTTCCGGAATATGGTCATCAAATCGGGCTGCACGGGTAAGGGGCCTAGGTGAGTATTTAAAGGCAAAAATCTGATCGAATTCTACAGTTTTGAGCAGGGATATGGTTTCCTCAAAGTCTCTATCAGTCTCACCGGGAAAGCCCATAATCAGGTCGGTAGTCAGGGTGATGTCAGGACAGAAAGACTTAAGTTTATCCACAGATGCCAGATATCGATCCCTGGTGTAATGGCGGTTCATGCGTTTCAGGATCGTGGTGGAACCTGATTGCACCGGCAGGTGCAGGTGTTCGCACAGGGTATCAAGATCCCGGAAGCATTTCATTAAATCAAGGGATAGATCTTTCGGGTTACTTGTTGTAAACCTCAGACGTTCTAAACCCTTAGTTTCAGCCACCATACGGAGAAGGCCGGGAAAACTTTGGGTGGCATCTAATTTTTTACCATAGGAATTTACGTTTTGACCCAGGAGCGTAACTTCCTTTACCCCTTCAGCCAATATTTGCTTTATTTCAGCCAGGATATCCTCAGGTGGGCGGCTGACTTCGCGTCCACGTACATAGGGAACCACACAAAAGGCGCAGAAGTTGTCACAACCTTGCATGATGGTCACAAATGCCTGGACAGGGTTGGGCTCAGGTAGGGGGGCAGTGACCAGGGGTATTAAAAAATCATGCTTGAGTTCAGTATGCAAGACAGGTCCCATGCCTTTTCCTACATCCTTTAACATGTCGGGTAAATCGTAAATGCACTGTGGTCCAAATACCAGGTCAATAAATGGCAAACGTTTTAAAAGACGATCACCTTCCTGCTGGGCAACACAGCCTGCTATACCAATAATTAAACCGGAGTTTTGTTTTTTGAACTTTTTTAAGCGGCCAACAAGACTGTAGACCTTGTTTTCTGCCTTTTCCCTGATTGAGCAAGTATTTATAAGGATCAGGTCAGCATTATCAGCCTCTGATGTCAGTTCGTATTTCTCGTGAAGGATCTGAGCTATCCTTTGGGAATCATACTCGTTCATCTGACAGCCAAAGGTGGCGAGGTAGAGCTTTTTGCGCCCTTTATTTCGGGAGCCAGTAGCACTCACATTTTTGAAATTTAATAGTTTCATTCCTCAATTCCTAAATCATCAGCTGTTCCATTATCCAAGCATTACATCTTGAGTCCATACGATCAAGGCCTATGATAGATTTAAGAGATTTAAGAATAAGCAAAAGTTCCTTTACAGAGCCCTTTACTGCCCGCACTTCAACCAATCCTGCACGTGGGTCAACAGTGCTAAGCACGAACATGTTATCATATCCTTCAAGGATGAAACGAAAAAAATAGACCGATGAAGGGTCTATGCGTAAGGTAAATTTTTCCAATTCAGCCATATTCAATATAATTCAGGAATTAAACTCAAAGAAACATACTACCTTCAATTCCTTTCCTCAATCCCTTAATAGCGGCCCCTTTTCAACTTCGCTTGATTGAAAAATCGTCACTCTCCACCCAAAAAAACAGAATGCCGGTAAATATAGACAGGCCCAGGAAAAAATAAATATTATTCTTTTAGAAGTATCTCATCCCGAGGAAGTGATGTCGAGCTTAATGATTATTCAAAAACTTATATCAGAGGATAGCATCCTTGCAAATGCGCCGGGGAAAAGAGCCCAAGTTCCAGACAAAGAGAATAGTGGAAGCTATAAGACTATTGTTATGAATTATTTAAAGAAATTAGAGATTGATACTTTGAAAAAGGCATGAGATAATAATATTGGATATGGTTTTTCACTGGTTTGATTTTTTTATACATTTTAATGAGGAATGATTACACTATAAAAAATCTGTGTTAAGCTAAAGACATGACGAAAACGTATTTATGATGTATAAGTTACGTATATTTAGCTTATATAGCTATTTTATGACAACGGTTGAAAATAGACTTTTTTAGGGGTAATCATTAATAACTTGGTTTAACAATTCACTGCGTCGACGTGAAGGGCGCTAGGGTTTGAGCCATTACAATATTTCTGAGTTGCCAATTCCTTCCCCGGCAGAGGTCGAGGCAGCATCGTTGGTGGTCGGCTTGGCTTAAACTTTTTGGAAAATACAAAATCTAATTTGACATGATCAGGATAATATGGGATGTATAAAAATAAGTAACCATTCAGAGATTCAGGGGTTCGAGGTTCACCGAAAACCTGAACCTTTGGTGAATGGAACAGGCATGAGGATAA
>JAFDDO010000131.1 GCA_019310825.1 Deltaproteobacteria bacterium
GATTTTATGCCATCAAAAGATAACGACATAAATGATCTCTTGGAAGCCATTATAAAAGCTGTTGACATCGCTCTTTATAAGGCAAAGAAAGCGGGTAGAAATAGGGTGATTTGTGATTTTATTGCTTAAGTCTCTGTTTATCCAGTTATTCCACGGTTCATTAAACTGCAAAAACCCTCAAACATGATTTTGCTCAAAAAGCCCGAGATGCAAGGCGCGAAATTTTTCCGGGAATGCGTACTTGTCTTACGTCGCGGTGACTGGAAAATTGAAGCAACGCCGCAGATTGGATTTTTCAGCGGAATCACGGTTTATTTCAATGGATCTTTTGCAATATATTTTACAGTTGCGCCAGACTTTATCGCATCATCTTTTTTGGGTATAAAATTGAATACGGGTTCGCCTGCATTCCTGTAGCCAATAGCAGTTGCGCCTTTATCAAGAAGGTCTAAGACAACCTCTCCCCAACTTATATCTTTGTCCAGCTTAATATTGTACTGATTGCCTTTGCTCTGATTGGAGAAAATGCATTCAGCAAATTCAATTGCACCAGGGTCCTGAAGCTCCTGGACAAGCTCTCCTGCCCTTGAAACCGGAACAACACGGTCACACTCCGCTATTTCAAACAGGTAGCTGTCTTCCCGTACCTTTTCGGCAATGGTATATGCATCAGAATTCAGACGTTCGCTCATAATAACAGCTGATGATGAGAATTCATCAGATACCTCATCAAAGGGATCATTGGCAATCACAAGAACATGTCGTGCGGACCGGACGTTTGCTTGCTCAAGCACTTCTTTTTTTGATCCCAGCCCCTTGACGAAAAAGACCATCTCCTCTGCCATCCAGGCTGGCCGCTCCTCAAGACGGTTTGTCACAACAACGATTACAGACGTCCTGAAACGTGGATCTTGACGAAATTCCTGAACAATCTTACAAACCTTGGCCTCGTTTGGATAACCGATTATAATCAAATCCACTTTGTCTTTAATCACTGTCAATCCCTTCTTTTTTCTTGCTAAAAAATCAAATGCTTTTGTGGTAATGAACCCGACAGCAGTACCCAGGGCACCGATAGAGACAAGCATATAAATTACTGAGGTAATTTTTCCGATCGTTGTTGTGGGGGAAATATCCCCATAACCGACAGTCGTTGCGGTTACAAAGCTAAAATAAAGGGAAGAAAACGGATCAAGGCCCTCTTTGAATATCATTACACCGTTCATCAATGTCAGTGCAATGCAAAACAAAATGAGCGCACTTATAATCTCCCTGTTTTCGTATTTAATTTTTCTTATTTTTTTAAAGAGGACGATCCAGTAATACATTGGTATCTCTCAGGCCATTGCTTTCATAGACGAAATCACAAATCTTTTGTGAATCTGGCTTCAAATAATATAGTATGAGATACTTTCAAAAGTCTCGTATATATTAGTTTAATATATCATAAGGAGAATGAAAAAAGATAGAAAAGTGTGAATTGAGGAATTGAGGAATTTGTGAGAATTTTAAAATTCATATACTTATTCTGAAAGATCCTGGTTGCCTAAGCGACAACAAGTAATTAACCTGAAAAAGATGCAAAAAAGCAAAGAGGCAAAAGATAAACGTCGAGCATAGAACATCGAACGTCAAATGTCGAACAAGTTAAAAGAGTAAAGGCATTTTTAGATATTAGCAGGTACACAAGACTATGAATGAGGACAAAAAGGCCTCAGGAAAACCATGGGGCGGCAGATTCCTGGAGGCTACTGAAAAAATGCTGGAAGGGTTTTCAGCCTCTGTCCACTATGATTGCAGACTGTATCGTCAGGACATAGCAGGCAGCAAGGTCCATGCCCGCATGCTGGCAAGACAGGGGATTATCTCAGATAAAGACGCAGAGGCCGTAATTAAGGGCCTTGGCGAGATAGAGGAAGAAATAGCGTCTGGAGACTTTGTCTGGAGCCACGAGCTTGAAGATGTACATATGAACATCGAGCAGGCCCTGGTTGAGCGCATCGGAGAGGCCGGGAAAAGGCTCCACACAGCCAGAAGCCGTAATGATCAGGTTGCTGCAGACACCAGGCTTTACCTGAGAGAAAAAATCGATCGCCTGGATGGACTCCTTTCATTGCTGCAGGAAGCGCTTTTGCACCAGGCAAGAGCCTACCAGGACCTGATACTCCCTGGCTACACCCATCTCCAGAGGGCACAGCCCGTTCTCTGGCCACATCACATGCTGGCCTATTTTGAAATGTTCGGGCGCGACAAAGATAGGCTCCAGGACTGCAGAAAGAGGGTAAATATTTGTCCACTTGGAAGTGCGGCCCTGGCTGGAACCGGCTTTCCAATAGACAGGGAATACGTAGCTGAGGAGCTGGGCTTCCATGGAATTACTGCTAACAGCCTGGACGCTGTAAGCGACCGGGACTTTATTATTGAGTTTTTGGCGACGGCAAGCATTGTAATGGCCCATTTGAGCAGGTTGTCTGAAGAACTGATTCTGTGGACCTCTGCAGAGTTCAGCTTTGTGGATCTGCCTGACAGTTTCTGTACTGGCTCAAGCATCATGCCTCAGAAAAAGAATCCCGATGTGCCTGAACTGGTACGCGGAAAGACCGGCAGGGTTTATGGCCATCTGATGTCTCTTCTTACTATTATTAAAGGCCTTCCCCTTGCCTATAACAGGGATCTCCAAGAAGACAAAGAAGCGCTTTTTGACACGGTTGATACTGTATGCGCCTCATTAGAGATAATGGCTGCTCTGGTGGCCAGACTTGTCCCAAGGAAAGAGCATATTTCCCGGATCGTGACACAGGGTTTTCTCACTGCCACTGACCTTGCTGACTACCTTGTGAAAAAAGGAATGCCTTTCAGACAGGCCCATTCAGTGGTCGGCAAAGCGGTTTCACAGTGCATTTCCCAGGGCAAAGAGCTCACGGATATGAGTCTTGAAGACCTAAAGGCCTTTTCTTCTCTTATAGACGAGGATATATTTGAGGTGCTGTCAATAGTGGGCTCTGTGGGAGCAAGACGTTGTCAGGGAGGCACGGCACCTGAGCGAGTAGCCGAGGCACTGGCAAAAGCGGAGAAAAAAATGACATATGAATAATATAGCCCATATAATTTCTTGGAAAAGGTTAATCATTTTTGCCTTTTGCATTTTACTGACGTCCTGTGGGCGCAAGGCACCTCCTGTCCCTCCTGGCACCCTCCGGCCCAAGGCTATCAAGGACTTGAGCTATAAAATTATCCCGGATGGCATTGAGCTGAAATGGAGTGTTCCTGTAAGAAATAGAGACGGCAGCCCACTTGTCAGGATCAAGGGCTTTAGTCTGTTAAAGGCAGAGATACCGCTTGAGGATTATTGTGAGGGGTGCCCGCCGCCTTTTGAGCAGCTTATTGAGGTCCCCTTTGATGCAAAACCGGAAAAAGCAAGGAAAATGGTCTATGAAGACCGAACCGTGCGTTCCGGCATGCAATATATATACAAAGTTTGCACCGTAAAGGGCTGGCTGAATGTAAGCGATACGTCAAATCAGGTCTCTCTGGCCTGGCACGTTTTGCCATCTGCGCCTTCAGGATTCATGGTTCAGTTAATCAAAGACGGGATTTATCTCTCCTGGCGGACACCCTCAAAATGGACAGATGGCAGACCTGTGGACAGAAAACTTTTATACAGGATCTACCGGGCCAGAACAGGGACGGATAAATGGAAGACCCTCCCTGGTTTAGTAGATTCCACAGGCTATCTCGATATCTCGGCAAAAAAGAGGACCCGTTATCAATACAAGGTGGCGGCAGTTCTACCATATCACGGCACTGAGATTGAGGGACTCTATACGCCTGAAACCACGGTACAGCCGACAGATATTATCCCGCCAGCAGCACCTGTAGGCCTAGTTGCAGTCCGGTCTGCCAATGAAGTTGAACTCTTCTGGCAGAAAAAAACAGGGTCTGACATTTCAGGCTATATTGTATACAGAAAAGGACCGGATGAACTAATAGACAAACTGAACAACAAGCCCTTACCTGTATCCAGGTTTCTGGACCGGACTATCTTGCCCAGCGGACTATATACATATTGGGTAACTGCAGTGGACAAGGCGGATCCACCGAACGAAAGCCCTTTGTCTGAAACTGCAGAGGTAGAGGTGGTCCAAGAAAAACCGTAACCGTTCATGGGTTCAAAGATTCAGGGTTCAGAGGTTCGGGATTCAGAATTCACCGAATATCTGAACTGTTGATTAGTATGTTTTGAATAAAGAAGGCATAAGAATAAAACAATAGAGCAATGATAAATCAACAAGCAACAATCCGATGAGGTAACCGCTCACGGCGGAATATCGTCAAAGATAATAAGGCCAAAACAAACTGAACCTTTGAACCGTGAACCCTTGAACCTTATGAGCAATGAATCACTTCAATTATAAAGACAAAGAACTATACTGCGAGGACATACCGGTAAAGGAGATAGCCAGTAAGGTAAAGACCCCTTTCTACCTTTACAGTTCAGCTACCCTGACCCGTCATTTCAATGTCTTTAATAAGGCCTTTTCAGGGCACCCGCACTTGATATGTTTTGCTGTCAAGGCAAACAGTAACCTGACTGTATTAAATCTCCTTGGAGAACTAGGGGCCGGTGCTGATATTGTCTCAGGAGGGGAGCTTTACCGGGCACTCAAAGCAGGAATCCCGGCAGACAAAATAGTTTATTCTGGTGTCGGCAAGACTGAAAAGGAGATCCGTGAGGCCGTAAAGGCGGATATCCTCATGTTTAATGTGGAGTCTATGGAAGAGCTGGATGCCATCTCCAGACAAGCACGACGCCTTAAATGCCGTGTAAGGGTCTCTTTCAGGGTAAACCCTGATGTAGATGCAAATACCCATCCATATATTTCCACTGGCCTTAAGAAAAACAAGTTCGGCCTGCCCATGTCCCAAGCCCTGAAGGCTTATAAAGTTGCATCAGACAGAGATGAGCTTGATGTAGTGGGGATAGACTGCCACATAGGCTCTCAGCTAATCCAGGTTGAGCCCTTTGTGGACGCAATAGGGAGGCTTAAATCCCTGCTCCAGGAGCTTGATGGCTTTGGGATAAGACTAGAGTTCATCGATATAGGTGGCGGCCTTGGCATAAAATATCATGACGAAATTCCACCTGATCCTGACACTTACGCCAAGGCACTCCTGTCTGAGGTCAAAGATCTTCCTCACTGCCTGATTATAGAACCCGGGAGGTCCATTGTCGGCAACGCCGGCATTTTGGTGACAAAAATACTATACACCAAAGATACTGAGGAAAAGCGGTTTTATATCGTTGATGCCGCCATGAATGACCTCGCCCGTCCCGCTCTTTACGAGGCATACCATGAGATACTGCCTGTAATAGAAACCGACGGCCATTTACATCCAGCAGACATAGTGGGACCTATATGTGAGACAGGGGACTTTCTCGCCCGGGAACGGCCCATGCCGGACCTTAATCAGGGCAGTTTGCTGGCGGTCATGAGCGCCGGGGCTTATGGTTTTACCATGTCTTCCAACTATAACTCAAGGCCAAGGGTCTCAGAAGTCATGGTAAAGGACGATCACTTCAAGGTAATCAGAAAGCGTGAGACCTATACAAGCCTTTTGCGGGGAGAAACCATTTGGTAATTTGTTATGGAGCCCTTTTCTTTTAAAAAAATGCACGGGAGTGGAAATGATTTTATCCTGGTAGACAACCGTGAAGGCAAGATAAGGGAATCCCAGGGGCCTGATCTGGCCGCACTTCTGTGCAGGCGCAAGTTTGGAGTAGGAGCAGACGGACTTATACTAATTGAGAATTCGCACGGAGCGGATTTTAAGTGGCGTTTTTTCAATGCCGATGGCAGCAAAGCAGAGATGTGCGGAAATGGCGGGCGTTGTGCAGCCCGATTTGCCTGTATGGCAGGCATTGCCCCGCGGAAACTCAGTTTTGAGACAGAGGCAGGAATCATACATGCAGATGTCATGGGATCCACTGTAAAGCTTCAGCTTCCCCAACCGAAGGACCTCAAGCTAGACGTGCCCGTAAAGATACACGGTGAGACTTTTTCTCTTCATTGCTTGAACACCGGCGTACCACATGCAGTATATTTTACACAGGACCTGGAATCAGTTCCTATATTAGAGTGG
>JAFDDO010000014.1 GCA_019310825.1 Deltaproteobacteria bacterium
TAGAGACTCCAAAAGCCATATTTATTCAACCTAGTCAATAACGCAATTCCAGTCATTGAATCTGAGGAAGATCATTTTAGGAGCGAATTTCACAGAAATCGTAATCACAAAAAATTTAAGAATACTATTTGCGTATCACCGGTCTGTCTTTTTTCATATACCTTCCCCGAACCGCTTCGTACAGCGGGAATTCTAAAGCCACAGTTTGCAGATTTAAGTATGGACGACTGGATGCAAATCCAGCACCTTACTATTTTTTTCTTTTGCGTTTATACTATAATTCTAATCCCATTAAGCAGTTACCATGGATTTATCATGCTCACCAATACATTTTCTCATATTCCCGGTATAGGCTTGATAACAGAAAAGCGTCTCTGGGAATCCGGCATACGTTCCTGGGATGATTTTGTTGAGCCCTATCCGATTTGGTTATCGTCCGAAAAGATAGCATCAATCAAAAATCACATAGATTTGTCTCAAAAGCATCTGGCTTTTGAGCCAGAATATTTTGCCGGCTTACTGGCCCCGGATCAACATTGGCGGCTATTTCCGCATTTTCGTCATTCCACTGCATTTTTGGATATAGAAACAACCGGACTGGATAAATGGGGAGGCTCCATCACGACCATTGCCCTGTATGACGGCAGGTCCGTTTTTCATTATGTCCAGGGTGACAACCTCGAGGCATTCAGAGAGAATATACAGAATTACCAAGTCATTGTGACTTATAATGGGAAATGTTTTGATATCCCGTTTATTGAAAGCTACCTGGGAATAAAAATAGAGCAGGTCCATATTGATCTGCGATATGTCTTGAAAAAACTCGGATACTCAGGAGGGCTGAAGGGATGTGAGAGACAATTGGGATTACACAGAGGGGAACTTGATGGGGTTGACGGTTATTTCGCCGTACTGCTCTGGGATGAGTTCAAAAAAACCAACAGCCAAAATGCCCTGGAAACGTTACTTGCCTATAATATTATGGATACAGTCAATCTGGAATCCCTTATGGTCATTGCCTACAATTTGAATTTAAAGAAAACGCCATTTTTCCAAAGTCACTGCTTGCCTATTCCGGAAGCTCCGGACATACCATTCAGGGCAGATCTCCAGATAATCAACAAGATCAAAGGGGAATGGGGACTCCCTTTTTCATTCTCTTGAGTAAGGATTCGATGAGCCCCATGTATCGTCCTGATTCTCTCAGACGCCTTTTGCGGATCCATTCCAGCAGACGTGACATACAGAGGATGTATGCTCCCTCCCCGAAAAATCTCGATCCCCGAAGAGCCCTTAATCATGAGTAGACCATGTTGGCACAAATAGTGTGCATCCATTTACAGACGCCCTGCATGCTTCAGACATGAAAGCCCATCGCAGATGCGATCATGAGCACTCCCATGCCAATGAGCAGGAACAGTATAATCCGGATATATGATTCCGTGGTTGTCCTGGAATAGATGCGCGAGCCTAACCACACCCCGCTTATGACCGGTATGGCGCTAACTGCAAGGTATTGCAATACCAAGCCGTTGGTCAGGCCGGAAAACCAGTGTGCACCGGCAATGAGAATTCCCGCTAAGAGAAAGAGGCCGGAGAGGGTGGCCTTAATGCTGTCCTTGGACCATCCGGCAAGCATGGTGTAGATAATCACCGGTGGCCCGCCGGCACTGAAGGCGCTGCCTATGACTCCAGTGGCAAACCCGGCGGCATATGGGCCGAAGGATGGCATCTTTATGGCCCTTGGCTTGAATTTTAGGCTGAATGAAGCGTAGCTTACAAGCAGTATGCCCAGAAGGATTTTTATCCAGGTGTTGTCTGCCCTTTTCAGAAAATATACACCTGCTATGATTCCCGGAAGGCAGCCCAGCAGCATGGGGAAAATTTTTCTCCAGTCCAGATGCCGTTTGAGCTGGAGACACAGATAGATTGTGATAATGAGACCGTTAAGGATGCTTAATGGGACTGCGGTCCTGGCATCCAGGAACAGTAAGAAAAGGGGCATGGCCACCAGGGCCGAACCGAAGCCGGTAAGTCCCTGCACCAGTCCTGCAAGAAAGGAGATAGCGGCAATTGCGGAGTAGATGTCTATCATCTGAAAGATAAAAAGATTTTAGTGGCGTCTCAGGGATCAGGATATCCCTGAAATTGGTCCCCTAAATTGCTTCATAATAATCACGCATCACCGTCGAACTTCTTTTCATACATCTCCTGTGTCACGAAACAAAAGGGGTCTTTGTCTTGAAACACATCAAGACCGTGGCTATAGGCTATGGCAAGGCAGCCTCGACAAACAAGATTTAAGCTGCAGTCACGACAGGCTTTGCTGCCAGTTCTATATTTTTGTGCCAATTTGGAATGATATATTTCAGTCAGCCTACTTTGCAAAATATTTCCGATGATGGATGGAAACTTTCTGCAGGCATGCACTTCGCCGTCGGGAAGAAGCGCCACGAAATTGAAAGCAGCACCGCATCCGTAACCGGTACATCCTCCGAAAGGCATCATATCTTTTTCCATTCGGATAATATTTATCAGGTTGTCCTTAAGCCCAAGTATTGGATTTTGGCAAGATGCAGCTTCGTATTTTCTCAGAAAGGACCGAAACTCTTCCGGTTCCGCCATCAAGAGTTGGGCACCTTCCCCTACAGTGGATAGCCTGTTGAATGTGAAAAAATCGGCCCGGTTCCTTAGCAGGTCAGCCAGAGGCAGCACCTGATCGATATTGTCGTGAGACAAAGTCAGCATGACCATGGTGAAAATTTCCAGACTACGTAGCTGATCCAGAAAAACAAGGGATCGCTTGAAATGTCCTTTTCCCCTGATGTAGTCATTATGTGCTTCCAGACCTTCGAGACTGATCTGGAAATACGAAGGGTTGGTGATGTCGAGCAGTTTTTCGATCTGTTGAATAGGTGAAGGGTTGCCTAGAATGGCCAATACGAAACCGCGATCCGATGCTTCCCGGTAGATATCCATGAAATGAGGATAAAGCAGCGGGTTGCCACCGGTGAAGGTGACCTGACCCCTCACATGCATTTCATGACAGAAATCGTAAAAATCATCGAGGATGGCCACTGCCGTATCGTGTGGCATGGGCACGCGTTCGCTCCGATCGTAGCAATGTTTGCACTTAAGATCGCAGGCTTGGGTGATGTGCCACTGAAGCGTGAAAATATCTGCTGCCAGAAAGGGTTCAAGGGCAAGGGATGGATTTGCTGCCAGCAAAGTATCGCGCCGAATAAGGGATTCGGGCGATATGAGAATACCCCGCGCAATCGCCCGGTGGAGGGTGGACGCAATAGCGCCGACGGTTACCCCGCCAATAGCGGCCGCCTCCTTGGGCGCGATCTTTTCAACAGTAATTTTCAGGGCCAGAAGATCGATGTCATCGGCCTCACGGAAATGAAGCTCACCGGTTTTAGGGTGGCGCCAGATAATGATATGGGTTCCTGCAGATTCCTGAACCAAAGGATTTTCTGCAGGGGTTGTTTTCATCAGCGCCACGAGATTTTTCCAGGAAACCGGGACAAGGGCTAGGGTGGGATTCACCGTTACCCTATCGATTTTCTTATGAAAAGGGGCGGCCTGTTCTTTGGCTTGATGCAAAGCCCATTCAATGCGGGCAAGATCAATGATAAAATCCGGCAAGCCCACAGATCGCTTCAATGAAATCAGCTTATCCGGAAATATTTGCGGGT
The DNA here is from genome assembly GCA_019310825.1 of Deltaproteobacteria bacterium. Lineage (GTDB taxonomy): Bacteria > Desulfobacterota > Dissulfuribacteria > Dissulfuribacterales > UBA3076 > UBA3076. The sequence goes on from JAFDDO010000014.1 coordinate 3,702, forward strand.
TTAAATCTTCACTTAATGCCTCCAGGATCCTTCCCCAGGCTTGACTTCCAAGGATCCTGTGGCAATTGGAGAAGATTTTTTGGTAAGTGTCAACATGCGAAGTATGCACGCTATCTTAGCAAAATATCGATGTGTGCAATTTTAGCTTAAACTGAATTCGTGCACGCAGACTGCGTGCAGGCAAATCAGCTTCAGCCACTCTTGGCAGGTTTTTGCTGTTCTTGGTCGGCGCCACCGGCACCGGTACCGCCGCTTGAAGCGTTTTGGGAGCTAACTGCCCCCGGTTTTTCGCCGCTTCAAGCGCTGCTATTACCATTACAGCCACTTAAGGTGACGGTAGATCCTGAAATAAGGCCAGCGATGCAGAGGCCTGTCAGAATCTTTTTCAGGTCATTTTTTTCCATAATTGCCTCCCGCCTGTTTAAGAGTAAAACCAAGTTTCCCCCTGGGGTAGGAAACGCTAAAAGCGAAACATCAAAATGAGATGACGTATTGGAACGGCATATCGAGATTTTCTATTATTTCGCTTTTAGTTATTGATAATATCTATCAGAATATTTTTTTGATGTCAAATTGTGTCAAAGAACCGACGGAAGGTTTTAGAAAAATAGAAATTTTAGGAGCTGACTCACCCCAGGGTGTCCGGCTTTATATTACAACATTTCGTACGCCTGCCTGTGCATCCGCACGCAGACAGATCTACTCGCAGCTTTGCAGTAAAACAGATATTTATTAAGAACTGCAAAGCAAGGGCGCCCCGGAAACCTGCTTTGTTATTTCTTGTTCAAGCAAAATCGATCTGAAGGAAAAGGGGCAATGGGACGTCCGTACGAAACTAAGAACGTAACACTTAGCAGAATTATTTTGTTTCTTATGGATGTCCCCATCGTCCCAGATGTAGATATCTATACATTTAATGGGTGTCCCCCCTTGTATTTTGTATTTATTTTTAATATTTAGATGGTAGCGACTCCGCTTTTCGATAGCGGATAAAACTACTAACCGAAAAAACAATGATGGGAGGAATAAAAATATGAAAAAAATGATGGTAGTTCTGTTTTTAAGTCTTTTGACAATTTCATTTTTGATAATCGGATGCGGGGGAAAATATTCTGACGCTAAAAAAATGAACGAGGAATTCATCGCCCTGGTGGAGGACTATATTGCCGACCTTGACAAGGCAGACAATGCAAAGGGTGCAGCAAAGGCGATAAACCGATTTGCCGACGGGATGGAAGACCTGTGGCCCAGAATGCAGAAGCTTTCTGAGAAATATCCTGAGCTCAAGGACAAATCCAATCCGCCGGAGGAACTCAAAGAAAGCCAGAAAAGGGCTGAAGCGATGAGCCAAAAAATGGCCGGAGCCATGATAAAGCTGATGGCCTACATCAAGGACCCGGAAGTTCAGAAGGCTCAGAAACGCCTTGGCGCGGTCATGACACAAAAATAGTGTTAGTCTATACCCATTAACCCTAAATATACTTCAAGAAGCCTAAAGGAAAAATCCAAGACATTTCTATTCTCAAGACAGATAGTCCCCCCAGCGTGGGAGATGATGCCACCAGACCTGATCCTGAGGTTCGAGAAGAAACCGAGACGACGTTTCACCGCTGCATACAAACTCCGCATCCTGAAAGAATTTGATGCCTGCAGCAGCATAAATTAACAAACCATATAAATTCAGGAGATTGAGGGGAATAGCCAATGTTAAAATGACAACAGATGAAATAATGGCCTTGACCAGAAATGACAAATGAAGGGAAATTTCAGTTGATTCGAATATAATTCTCGATGTTTTTCTCGATGATTTAAAATAGGCCGATTGGTCTGAATCCAAATTAGAGGAATGTAGTTATTCCTCATCATTATATATTAATTCAATAATTTATTCCGAAATATCAATTGGGTTTAAGTTAATAGAGGAATTAGAGGTTGCGCTTAGTAAGGCCGGCTTGCAACTGCTGGAAATACCGAAAGAAGAGCTTTTTTTAGTTGGAAAGGCTTTTCTTAAATACAGAAGAAGGAAAGGATTGAAAAGGACTCCATTGCCGGATTTTTTTATTGGCGCACAAGCAGCTGTATTAAATTTAGATCTATTGACTAAGGGTGTTTCAAGATACCAATCATACTTTCCAACTATAAAATTAATAGCACCATAACAGTTAATAACCAGTAATAGAACAAACTCATGAACCAGATGGGCCTAAAAACCGGCCCACTGATTGTGAGTAGTGTTAGAAATCCAAAAATATGTATAAATTAGAAAGAATAGTTTTAATTTTATGCCTCCTAATTATTTTTTCTTTGACTGGATATACATATTTCCTTACTCAAAAGATTAAAATTCAAGAGATCCGAATGGCTGAACTTGAATCAAAATATAATGAAAGCAAAACAGAAATCGATGGCAATTCTGACGAGATTTCAAGTTACGTACAACTGATGAAAAAACTTGAGCTTGATTATTCGTCGCGAAAAAAGTTTGAGGAAGAACCTTTATATATAAATTACAAGAGTAGAATACAATCTCTATTGGACGAAGAGATCAATGATATTGTTTCAAGCAAACCATTGCATGGCGGCAAATGGTTTGTGAGCAAGATAAGTTTTATTGGCCCTACGTTTGCGCTGGTGGAGTATGAAGATGGTCATGATTTATTCACGCTGTTGATTCAAATAGTTAAGACGAATAATGGTTACTCATTTAAAAAAATCGAGGGGACGTGAGGGGCCTGTCAAATCTTCACATCTCCCCATATTGAAACTATCTTCAATGCTGCCTTCGAGTTGACCGTCCCGTGGTAAGGTAATATGGTTCAATGCTGATTACTGGAATAATCCACTTGAACAGCTATTAGCGCTTAGCTGTTAGCTGTTTATTTGAAAAATAACCACAAACTAACGGCTTATAACAGCAACACAGATGGCCTATGGCAGTGAATCTGCGGAATCTTTCCACTAATCCGCGATGAACCGGTAATATATATATTTAGGAATAAGGTATAAGGACTTTGACCCAAGACAGCACGATTTTATTGAAATCCCCTATTCGATTGACTGATCCTCCTCACGCCGAGTAAAAAGTATTATTCCCTGGTCCCCTCCCCTTCCATATGAATTCATCTGACAAAAAAATATTTGCTACTATCTTCTTTTCCATTTTTACGTCTGTTACAGGCGTTGGGATAGTGGTCCCGCTTCTGCCGGTGTATGCCCATGATCTTGGAGCCAGCGGTCTGTATATAAGCATGATCTTCGGCGCATTCTCCCTTTCACGAACGTTTCTCCTTCCATATTTCGGCAAGACTTCAGACAGAAAAGGGCGCAAGCCGTTTATTGTCACTGGACTGCTTGGCTATACATTGGTTTCCATTGCATTCATGTTCTCAGCCGATGTCAATTCATTGATTGCCATACGATTTTTACAGGGTATAGCGTCGGCCATGATCATGCCGGTTGCACAGGCCTATATCGGAGATATCACGCCTGAAGGGAAAGAGGGCTTTTATATGGGTATTTTTAACCTGTCCTTGTTCCTTAGCCTGAGCATTGGCCCTATGGCAGGCGGAGTAATCAATGATAAATTCAGCCTGAATTCAGCTTTTGCGTCCATGGGGATTCTTGCGGCTGTAGGCTGCATGTTAAGTTTTTTCTTTCTGCCGGCTGTCAGTTCGGAAAGCATTGTAAGGAGGGATAGGGCTTCGGTTTCGATTACCAAGCTATTAAGGGACAGGGTTATTGCAGGGCTGTTCATTCTCCGGTTTTGCTATATAACATGCATCGGAATCATATGGTGCTTCCTGCCTGTTTACGCTGATTCAGAATTCGGGTTTTCAAGTTCTTTGATCGGCATTCTTGTCATGCTCGGAGTATGTATAAGCGGTATACTGCAGGTACCGATGGGTTTATTGGCTGACAGGCTTAACAAAAAATACATGATTATTTCCGGCAGCCTGGTAATCGTATGCGCAATATATTCATTTTCATGGGCAGAGGGATTTTGGGATATCATTATCGCTGACATTCTCTTTGGAGTGGGAGGCGGATTATCAACACCGCCAGTCATGGCACTGTGTGTAATAAAAGGTAATGAAACCGAATCCATGGGGTCGGTCATGGGGCTCCTGACAATGGGGCACAGCCTGGGAATGCTGCTAGGTTCTTTTTTTGCCGGTATTATTATGGATTATTTTGGTCTCAGGAGTGCGTTTCCCTTAGGGGCAATGATAATGATGGCCGGGATCTTGTTTTTTATATTTTTGACTCGGGAAAAAGGGTTAATTTCTTGCGCTCATATTCGGAAATAGGTACAATTTTTCTGACTTAAACTAAACAGCCACTATGGGGCATTTTACTCTCCTAGGGCATGAAAATTTGCCGCCCTCTTTAAATACTAGCTCGACACATACATACGAATACAGTCAAAAGACCTTATTTATTAGCAGATATACCAGAAAATAAATTGTCAGTGTCCCTTTGCTTATTGTTATTGCCCTACCGAAACGGTAGGGCAAAATGTCTACATGCGTCCATATGGGTCTGTGAATAATTGAATAAGTATTTTTACCGGAAATCTGAGCGTCATGATTTCTGTGCATTGCTCAATTCAAGTTTCCCTTTTCCACATAATTTTCCAAAAAACCGGCTTGACTTAACTAAATCAAAGGACTAAACCAACTTTTGATGAATTTTGTAGAAATGGGCTCGAAGAGAAACATAGAAGAATAAATAATGGAGCCGATAACCATAGATCGAAAAGAGAGCAGGCGTTGAGTTGCTCCGGAATGGGTGGTTGTCTGCTTCACCTGCGGGACCTGTATTGACGAACCGGATCCGAGAGGATTCGGATTAAGAAAAAGGGACTATTATTATAAGGCCATCTAATAATAAAGAGGTGCAAAAGGCCGATTTTTCTCAATTAGAAATTTGTGAAATTTTCCATATAATGTTGAACGAACAGGTTGTGATTCCACTATGGAGGGTAATAAAATATGGCTGAAGAAGCAATCAAGCTTGGTGGAAAAAGAAAAAGTGTTTTTATTGATAAAGTAAAAAAACTTCTTCCTGAAGGAGGAAATCTTAACCTTTGTCTGACATGTGGTACCTGTTCAGCTGGCTGCCCGGCAACGGGTCTTGAAGGTATGGATCCAAGAAAATTTTTGCGCATGGCTGCTCTTGGACTGGATGAAGAGGTGATAAATACACCATGGATATGGATGTGTACCATGTGTTACAGGTGTGTTTATGCATGTCCAATGAAAATTGATATACCAGCGTTAGTGTATGCGGCCAGGGCAAGCTGGCCAAGAGAAAAAAGACCTAAGGGGCTTGTCGGGTCATGCGATATGGCATTGAGAAATATGAGTCACAGTGCTATGGGAACACCACCTGAAGATTTTACTTTTGTGGTTGAAGATGTTCTCGAAGAATATCGCGAGACACAACCTGAATTTAAAGATATGGAAGCACCTATTGACAAAAAAGGTGCTCACTTCTTCTTGAATCAAAATTCCAGAGAGCCTGTGACAGAACCGGATGAGATGGTTCCTCTGTGGAAAATTCTTCATATCGTGGGTGCTGATTGGACTTATGCATCAAAAGGATGGGCCGCAGAAAATTACTGCATGTTTCTTGCCGATGATGATTCATGGAAAAAAATTATTGAAACAAGCGTAGATGCTGCGAAAGAGCTTGGATGTAAAGTCTTTCTCAACACTGAGTGAGGGCATGTAACCTATGCAGTCCGGTACGGACTGAAAAAATTCCATATAGAGCATGACCTGGAAATTGCCTGCATATACCAATATTATGCCAAGTGGATCAGAGAAGGGAAACTGAAAGTAAATTCCGACTGGAACAAGGATTTAAAAATTAAGTTTACTGTTCAGGATCCATGTCAGATTATTCGCAAATCTTACGGGGATGTTGCTGCTGATGATCTGCGTTATGTGGTCAAGTCAGTTGTGGGTGAAGAAAATTTTATTGATATGACTCCCAATAAATCAAACAATTACTGTTGCGGTGGCGGCGGAGGTGCTCTTCAGTCCGGATATAAATCACAGCGTTTACAGTATGGACTAGTAAAAGATAAACAGATTAAGGCTACTGGGGCAGATTGTTGTATTGCCGCATGTCATAATTGTCACTCTCAGATTCATGAATTAAGTACGCATTATGGAGGAAATTACTCGGTAGTTCATTTATGGACATTGCTTTGTTTATCTCTTGGAATACTTGGTGAGAATGAACGCACATACTTAGGTGATGATCTTAAGGAAGTTGCTGTTTATGGTGCCTAAGAGAGTTGCTCCGGAATGGGCGGATATTTGCTTCACATGAGGGATTTGTGCAGAAGGCTATCCAGTGTCCGGCATTGACGGACTCGATCCGAGGAAAATGATCTGGATGGCAGCCCTGGAAAGAGAAGGAGATCAAGAAAGCCCATAAATTGAGGGACGCCCAAAACAAAAGGGATGATATTGATCTGAGTGAAGAGTGGTAAGAGGGAGACGTTTTCATGTCAAAAGACATAAAAGGATCGGTGATGGTTGTTGGTGGCGGGATTGCCGGGATACAGTCTGCTCTGGATCTGGCGAATTCGGGCTTTCTCGTGCACATGGTTGAAAAATCCGCTGCCATCGGTGGTGTGATGAGCGCGCTGGACAAGACGTTTCCCACCAACGACTGTGCCATGTGAATTATCTCCCCTAAACTGGTCGAGGTCGGCCGGCACCTGAACATCAATCTCATCACCCTGGCAGATGTGGAATCCATTGAGGGTGATGCGGGAAATTTTACAGTAACTGTCCGTGAACGTCCCCGCTATGTGGACATGGATAAATGTATCGCCTGCGGGATATGTGCCGAAAGATGCCCCCGCAAGGTCAAGGATGAATACAACCAGGGCCTGGCTAAACGCAAGGCCATCTACGTGCAATATCCCCAGGCAGTACCGCTCAAATATGTGATTGATGCGGATCACTGTATATATTTCAAGAAAAAGGGCAGATGTAGGGCCTGTGAAAAGTACTGTCCGGCAGATGCAATTGATTTCACACAGAAAGAGAAGATCCATAAAATCCAAGTAGGGTCTGTTGTCCTGTCCACCGGTTTTAAATCCTTTGATCCCAGCGGGTATGATGTTTTCGGATACGGCAGCCTTCCGAATGTCATCACAAGCATGGAGTTTGAGAGGATCTTGAGCGCTTCAGGTCCTTTCCAGGGCCATTTGCAACGCCCTTCGGATGATAAGCCCCCCCAAAAAATTGCGTGGCTTCAATGTGTCGGGTCCCGCGATTTACATGCCGGTTGCCATGAGTATTGCTCGAGCGTGTGCTGTATGTATGCGATCAAGGAGGCGGTCATTGCCAAGGAACATGCCGGGGGCGACCTTGATACCGCCATCTTTTTCATGGATATGCGAACCCCTGGAAAGGAGTTTGACAAATACTATGACCGTGCCAGAGATGAGGTAGGGGTCCGGTTCATAAGGTCACGGGTCCATTCTATTGAGCTTGCAGGACACGGCTCGGATGATCTTCGGATTATATATATGAGCGAAGATGGCAAGCTGAAGAAAGAAATTTTCAATCTGGTTGTGCTTTCAACTGGTCTTGAGATATCCGAAGATGTGCGCAAATTGGCCCAAGACCTTGGGATTGAACTTGATCTTCATGGTTTTGCCAAAACCAGCTCCTTCACACCGGTTGCCACTTCCAGGCCAGGTGTCTTTGCCTGCGGTGCCTTTACAGGCCCAAAGGACATCCCCCAATCGGTCATGGAGGCATCGGCTGCATCTTCCGCCTGTGCCGTGCTGCTTGCCGATTCGCGAAATACACTTACACAGGAAAAGACCTATCCGTCTGAAGACCCGATTATTTATGAAGAACCCAGGATCGGGGTTTTTGTATGTCACTGTGGCATCAATATCGGGGGGGTTGTAGATGTGCCGGCGGTCCGCGACTATGCCGAGACCCTGCCCAATGTGGTCTATGTAGCTGACAACATGTTTACCTGCAGCCAGGATACGCAGGGGCTCATACGGGATGCCGTGAAAGAAAACCGTCTGAATCGTGTAGTGGTTGCTGCATGTACCCCCCGTACCCATGAACCCCTTTTCCAGGAAACGATTCGGGATGGGGGTCTAAATCCATATCTTTTTGAATTTGCCAATATCAGGGACCAGGATGCATGGGTGCATCAAAAGGAGCCTGAAAAAGCCACCGAGAAAGCCAAGGACCTTGTAAGGATGTCTGTGGCCAAGGCTGCATTGCTGGAACCCATCGAACCTCTGCTCTTGGGAAACAGGCATGAGGCAATGGTTGTCGGCGGCGGCGCAGCCGGCATGATAGCTGCGCTGGACCTGGCTGACCAGGGATTGAAGACCTTTATTGTGGAACAAAAAGGAAAACTTGGAGGAAATGCAAAATACGTCAGGAAGACCTGGAAAGGTGAAGATGGAAGGGCCTTTCTTGCAGACCTCATAGGACGTGTGCAGGGTCATAAGCAAATCGAGGTATTGCTGGATACAAAAATCAGCCATGTATCGGGTTTTGTAGGCAACTTTACAACTACTGTAACGACCGGATCTGCTGAACAAGAGCTGGAGCATGGTATTATCATCCTTGCCGTTGGCGCTAAACCCCTTAAGCCGGACGAGTACCTTTACGGACAAAACGAGCGGGTAATGCGATGGCATGAGCTTGAAGAGCTCTTTGAAAAAGAGCCTGAACGGCTTGAGCAGGCCGAGGCAGTTGCCTTTATCCAGTGTGTGGGATCCCGCGAACCCGAACGTCCCTATTGCTCAAAGTTTTGCTGCACCTCATCCTTGCAGCAGGCCATTGATTTCAAGACACGAAAACCCGACCTGAATATCTATATACTCTATCGTGACATCCGCACTTATGGGCAGAGGGAAGAACTCTACAGAAAGGCCAGGGAACTGGGTGTCATATTCATCCGTTACTCGCTTGACAAAAAACCTGTGGTAGAAGAAACCAGTGTCGACGGCAAAGACAAACTGAAGATTACGGTCAAAGACCATATACTTGGTATCCCTCTGGAGCTCCATGTGGATTACCTAAACCTGGCCACGGCCATTATCGCAAGGGGCGAGGAGGAACTCGCCAAGATGCTGAAAGTGCCGCTTAACGAAGATGGCTTCTTCCTCGAAGCGCACATGAAGTTGAGGCCTGTTGATTTTGCCACTGACGGCATATTTGTGTGCGGTCTGGCCCATTATCCCAAGCCCCTTGAGGAATCCATAGTCCAGGCAAAGGCAGCCGCTGCCAGGGCCGCATCAGTGTTGATCAAGGAGTCAGTGGAAGTTGAGCCCACTGTTTCAGTAGTCGATCAGGAAAAGTGCATTGGCTGCGGGCTGTGCGAGGCATCCTGTCCCTTTGGGGCCATACACCTTGTCAAAGTCCCAGGACGGGGATACAGGGCTGAGAACATCTCAGCCCTCTGTAAGGGTTGCGGTATTTGTGCCGCCGCCTGTCCGCAAAAGGCCATTGACATGAAACACTTCCGCGATCGCCAGATCCATGCAATGATTGAGGCAGGAGGGAGAAGGTGAGTTGCGAGTTATGGGTTGGGGGTTGCGAGTGAATGAAGGCAGGTAATATAGAAATGAACAAGTCATTTGAACCGAAAATCCTGGCATTTCTGTGTAACTGGTGTGCCTATGCAGGTGCTGATCTGGCAGGGGTTTCCCGTCTCCAATATCCGCCTGCTATCCGTTCGATTCGGGTAATGTGTTCAGGCCGGGTTGATCCTGTTTATATTATAGATGGCCTGAAAAGCGGATTTGACAGCGTCTTTGTATCCGGGTGACACCTCGGAGAATGCCATTACCAGGATGGTAATGAATATGCGGCCAACAGGGTGGAACTGGTTCGATATTTACTGGATCTTTCAGGTATTGGGCGGGATCGCGTGCAACTGCGCTGGATCAGTGCGGCTGAAGGACAACTTTTTGCCAAATATGTAGCCGAGGTAACTAACATTACACAGGAACTGGGTCCTTTTGATCCAAAGAAATTCAGGCTTCCCCTGGCTGCTGTTGAACAAACGCTTAATTCCACCCGGATCAGGTGGCTTCTGGGATTGACAAAGCAAATCACCGAACAGGGTAATGTTTACAATGAAAAGCTAAAGGATAAGGATTTCAAGAAATTGCTCCAACAGGCCACTGAAGAGGAATATCAGAAGGCCTTGATAATTGAGGTTCTTAAACAGAGCCCCCGGTCTGTGAGAGAAATGGCAGAAAAGACCGGCTTGCCCGTATATACGGTCTCTCTGCGCCTGAATGAACTGGAGAGATGCAACCAGGCAGGTCTAAAGGAGTATAGTGGTAGCACGCCGATATTCATGGGCATGTAATGATATAGAGGGACAGGAATGGCTAAGGATATAGAGATGAAAAACATGGGGAGCGTAATGGTAGTGGGGGCCGGCATTGCCGGCATGCAGGCTGCCCTTGATCTGGCAACTGCAGGATATTACGTACACCTGGTTGACAAATCACCGACCATTGGGGGGATGATGGCGCAGTTGGATAAGACCTTTCCAACTAATGACTGTGCCATGTGAATTATTTCCCCCAAACTGGTCGAGGTCGGCCGGCATCTTAATATAAACATCATCCCCAACTCAGAGGTTGAATCCTTTGATGGTGAGGCCGGGCATTTTAAAGCCACGCTCATCAATCATCCCAGGTATATAGACCCTGAAGTATGCACCGGGTGCGGGCAATGCAGCCAGGCCTGTCCTATACACTGTGTAAATGAATTCGACTGCGGTCTGGGTCTCAAGGCCGCCACGTCCATCCAATACGCCCAGGCAGTCCCTCTGGCTTACTCCATAGACAGGGACCGGTGCATCGGTTGCGGACTCTGTGAAAAGGTCTGTCTGGCCGGAGCGGTTAATTATCATGATAAGCCAAGAAGGACAGAGCTTGAAGTGGGAGCTGCGATCCTTGCAGTAGGAAACGAGTTGTTCGATCCCGGAGTTCAGGAAGTATTCGCCTATGGGAAATCTCCCAATGTGGTCACAAGTATGGAGTTCGAGCGGATACTAAGTGCATCCGGGCCGTATATGGGCCATCTGATGAGGCCCTATGACCGCGAAGAGCCAAAAAAGATAGCGTGGCTTCAGTGTGTGGGTTCCCGCGACACCCATGAATGCAGCAATGCCTACTGCTCAGGTGTCTGTTGCATGTATGCCATCAAAGAGGCGGTCATTGCCAAGGAACACGCACACGGGGATGTGGAGGCGTCCATTTTTTACATGGACATACGGACATACGGCAAAGATTTTGAGGAATATTATAACCGGGCTCGTGATGAGCACGGTGTGAGGTTTATCCGCTCGCGCATTCACACCGTTAACCCGGTAAAAGACGGTAACCTTGAGATAACATATATTGATGACAGTGGTGAGCTGAAGAGCGAGCTTTTTGACCTTGTAGTGCTTTCCGTGGGCTTTCAGGTAGGGGAGGAAACCGTCAAGCTTGCCGGACGTCTCGGAATCGAGCTGGATAAATACAACTTCGCCAAAACAGACAGCTTTGCACCTGTAGAGACTACAAAGAAAGGTGTCTATGTATGTGGGGCAATCCAGGGGCCAAAAGACATCCCCCAGTCTGTTATGGAGGCATCTGCAGCCGCAGCGTCATCCAGTGTGCTCTTGAGCGAGAGCCGTTGGACACAGACCCAGGTACAGGAGATGCCGCCAGAGACCAACGTGATCGGCGAACCCCCGCGCATCGGGGTTTTTGTCTGTCAGTGCGGCATAAACATCGCGGGTGTGGTAAACGTGCCCGAGGTGCGGGACTATGCCAAAACGCTCCCATACGTCACCTATGTTGAAGACAACATGTACACCTGCTCCCAGGATACACAAGTAAAGATGACTGAGGTGATCAAGGAACAGGGGATCAATAGAGTAGTGGTTGCTGCGTGCACACCAAAGACCCATGAACCTCTTTTCCAGGAAACCCTTATGAATGCAGGGCTAAACAAGTACCTGTTCGAGATGGCCAATATCCGCAACCAGGACTCATGGGTACACGGCAAGGACCCTGCGGCCGCCACGGAAAAGGCTAAAGACCTTGTAAGAATGGCGGTCACTAAGGCAGCCCTGCTGGAACCCCTTCCGGACACGGAGCTGGGTCTGGAACCGGTTACCATGGTGGTTGGCGGAGGTGTTGCCGGCATGGTGTGTGCGAAAAACCTGGCAGACCAGGGTTATGAGGTCCATCTGGTTGAGCGCTCAGAGGAGTTGGGGGGCCAGGCCAGGTTCCTCAATAAGACCTGGAAGGGTGAAGACATCCAGGCCTATGTGAAAAATCTGACAGATGAGATAGAAAAAAACCCAATGGTCCATGTACGTCGATCCACCGAGCTTACCAATGTGGACGGTTTTGTAGGCAACTTCTCCTCCACCCTAAAAAACGGGGATAAAGAGGTTGAGCTAAAGCACGGAGTGGCAGTAATCGCAACCGGCGGTCGTGAATACAAGCCCACTGAATACCTCTATGGTGAAGATTCCCGGGTTCTCACCCACCTGGAACTGGATGCAAGATTTATTCAGGATGATCCGTCATTAAATGACCTGGGATCCGTGGCCTTTATCCAGTGTGTGGGATCCAGAAATCCTGACCGTCCCTATTGCAGCCGGGTGTGCTGTACCCATACTGTGAAGAGCGCGCTTGAACTCAAACGGCGCAGTCCGGAAATAGACGTGTATGTGCTATATCGCGATATGCGTACATACGGGGAGCGGGAGGACCTATTCAGAGAGGCCAGGGAAAAGGGTGTTATATTCTTCCGCTATGACCTTCAATCTAAGCCAAAGGTAAGTGGAGGAAAGGATGCCTTGGAGATCGAGCTAGAGGATAAAATTCTCAAGAGACCTGTTATCCTTAGTGCGGATCTACTTGTGCTTGCAACTGCCATATTGCCGCCTGAAGCAGGACAACTGGCCACATTCTTCAAGATTCCGGTAAACGATGACGGATTCTTCATTGAGGCCCATGCCAAGCTGAGGCCGGTTGACTTTGCAACTGATGGAATCTTTCTTTGCGGACTGGCGCATTATCCAAAGTCCATTGATGAAAGCATTGAGCAGGCCCTGGCAGCAGCGTCCCGTGCATCCGGCCTTATCGCAACGGGCAAAGTCTTTGCGAGCGGCACTGTGGCCAATATCGATCCCATGTGTTGCAGTAGCTGCGGGGTGTGTGTTTCCATCTGCCCCTACTCAGCGCCATCTATCATGGAAGAAGGACGATTCGCGGGCAAGGCAGAGATAAATCCGATATTGTGCAAGGGCTGCGGCCTTTGCGTGGCATCTTGCCGATCCGGGGCCATAGACCTCAAGGGATTTGAACAAGGTCAGATCATGGCCATGATCGATGAGGTATAGGAAAAGGTTCAGAGGTTCAAGGTTTATTGAAAATATGGAACCACTGATTATTGGGATTTAGGAGTTTAAAGGATTTTCAACCAGGTAACCCTGAACGGTGAACCCTGAACCTTTGAACGTATATATATACAGAATGGAGAAATATATGAACGACTGGGAGCCGAAGATTACGACCTTTCTTTGTAACTGGTGCAGTTACGGAGCGGCGGACTTGGCCGGGGTGAGCCGTTTTCAGTATCCCCCGAATTTCAGGATAATCCGCGTGCCCTGTTCCGGCCGTGTGAGCCCAAAGTTTATATTGGCTGCCTTCCGTCACGGATCTGACGGTGTTTGGGTCTCCGGGTGACACCCCGGAGACTGCCATTACCTGGAAGGTAATTACTACGCAAGAAGAAAGTTTGCCCTGTTAAAAGGGCTCCTGGAACATATAGGCATTGAGCCCGGCAGGCTGCATTTCTCCTGGATATCATCTGCAGAGGCGACGAAGTATGTTGAAGTGGCTCGGGAAGTGGCAAAAGAAGTAAAGGCCCTTGGGCCTGCGAAACACTTTATCAAGAAAAGGGCCGAGGTGGCGTAATGCTGGAGTATGTCGAGAAAATCAGGGAGACTGCCAGAAAACTGTTTAAGGATGACAAGGTGGATGTGTTCATCGGTTACAAGAAGGGGAGCGTCCCCATGATGAACCAGCCGGTCCTCATAAGTAATGCCGATCAAGTGGATCTCCTATGTTGGGACAGCAACTGCGGGTTAAACCTGTGCAATTATCTGACCAAGCGGAAAGACAGGATAGGGATTGTTGCCAATGGGTGCAATTCCAGAAACATCGTTACACATATCACAGAAAACCAGATCAGCCGGGATCAACTCTATATTGTCGGCATTCCCTGTAAAGGCATGATCGACCAACGGGCCGTGCAAAGGGCTGTGAAGCAAAAAGAGATTCTTGAAATAAAAGAACATGGGGAGACATTCACAGTAAAAGGGAAAGATTTTGAGGAAACATTTAACAAGAACGACTATCTCCAGCGCAACTGTTCGGTCTGTACCCATCGTAATCCTGTAATATCTGATGAGATGGTCGCTTCGCCTGTTGAGGAACAAAGTGGGGTCGATGCATACAAGGATGTAAAAGAAATCGAAGAAATGGATCCTAAGAAAAAATGGGAATTCTTCACCCAGGCCATAGACAAATGCATCCGTTGTTATGCCTGTCGAAACGCCTGTCCCCTGTGTTATTGCCCCACATGTTTTGTGGATGAATCAAAACCCCAATGGGTAGGCAAAAGCAATGATTCCATTGACACCATGACATTCCACATCCTTAGGGCCTATCACTGTGCTGGCAGGTGCACAGACTGCGGTGCGTGTGAACGGGTCTGTCCGGTCGGTATCCCGGTGAGGCAGTTTACCAAGAAGCTAAACAAGGACGCGCAGGAGCTCTTCTCCTGGGAAGCCGGGCTGACTCCGGATCAGCGTCCCCTTCTAGACGTATTCCGGCCTGATGATTACAACGATTTCATAAGGTAGCGCCTCATGACAAAAAAGATCTATACCAAAGAAGAGTGGATAAAGGCATTGGCAGGCCTAAAATCCTCTTACAATATATTTGTTCCGGTCAAGGAAGAAGGCTTTCATACCTTCAAGGCCCTGGATGAAAAGAAAAGTCCTGACTTTGATTTTCAAAATACACGGCTCTCTCCCAAATCGCTGGTGTATCCACAGTCTGAGCGTCTGTTTGAATATACCCTGGATGAAAATGCCCCCGATGCCAATATCATCAAGGAGTCTGAAAAAGGCTATTTCCCCCAAGCAATCGTTGGGATAAGGCCATGCGACGCCCATGCCTTTCAAATCGTTAAACCCAATTTCGATAATCCTGAGTATCAAGATCCCTGGTGGATAAAACGGTTTGAATCAACAACTTTTGTGGGACTTGGCTGCAATGACCCGAGCTCCACATGTTTTTGCACCTCTGTTGGTGGTAGCCCATTCAGTGAAAAAGGCCTCGACGCGCTACTATACGACTTGGGAGACACCTTTCTCGTTAAGGCCCTGACAGATAAGGGAGAAAAATTCTTAAATCAGGCACAAGGTGGAAAAGAGGCGGATGAGACAACATTGAAGGCCGGTGAAGACCTGGCAGCCAGTGCTTCAGATAAAATAGAGCATAAAATTTCTACTGACAAGTTAAAGGACAAGGTGCAGACCGAGCTTTTTGATGCGCCATTCTGGGATGATGTGGCCTTTGCGTGCATTAATTGCGGCACCTGTACATATCTGTGTCCCACCTGCTGGTGCTTTGATATCCAGGACGAGGTGCTGGAAAAACAGGGAGACCGGATCAGAAACTGGGACTCCTGCATGTTTCCGCTCTTCACACTGCATGGCTCAGGTCATAATCCAAGGGCCAAAAAGGTACAGCGTGTGCGCCAGAGGTTTATGCATAAGTTGAAATACTACGTGGACAAGTATAACAACGGAGTTCAGTGCTCAGGATGCGGCAGATGTGTCAGAAACTGTCCTGTGAATATAGATATCAGAGAAATTTGTGAATTGATGAACGGTTTTTTGCACAAGAATCAATAACATGGAGAGACTCTTGAAAAACCCCTACTTACCCTATCCGGTTCGTATAGATAAGATCATTACAGAGACCGAAGACAGGAATCTCAAGACCTTCAGGTTTGTTTTTCTTAATCCCAAGGATGAAAAGAAGTTCTCATACATCCCCGGTCAGTTCGCGGAGCTTTCTATAGCAGGAAAGGGAGAGAGCCCCATTGGCATTGCGTCTTCCCCAACAGAGAAAGGACATGTCACCTTCACAGTGAACAAGGTAGGGCTGGTTACGACGCACCTTCACAACATGAAAGAAGGCGATGTGATGGGCATACGTGGTCCTCTTGGCAACTGCTATCCATGGAAAGAAATGGAAGGGAAAAATGTTGTCATCATAGGCGGCGGTTTTGCCTTTACCACTTTAAGATCCAGTATTGTCTACATGCTCAATCCGGAAAACCGTTCTAGGTTCAAGGATATTTCCGTGGTATATGGCGCGAGAAATCCGGGCATGCTGCTTTACAAGGATGAGCTTGCAGAGTGGGAGCAAAGGGATGATATCCACATGCACATCACCGTGGATGGAACGGATGATCCAGACTGGAAATATAACACAGGTTTTGTCCCCACCATTACAGAGCAGAAGATTACCAGCGCGGATGATGCCATTGCCATTGTATGCGGCCCGCCCATCATGATCAAGTTTACCCAGCCTGTCCTTGAAAAAGTGGGATTCTCACCGGAGAGGATTATCCTCTCCCTGGAAATGCGCATGAAGTGCGGAATCGGAATGTGCGGCCGCTGCAATATCGGCCATGAGTTTGTGTGCAAGGACGGCCCTGTCTTTTCCCTGGCCCAGTTGAAGAATATGCCCCCGGAATATTAGGGGCTGATAGGGAAGCAGCGGCAGGTTCTATTGTTTCCCTGACGTCAAAAAAAACGATTCATCGAGACCACTCAACCAAGAATATCAATGTGGTAATAACGATGTCCGCTCTTTATCCGGTAAGTCTCAAAGTCGTTTCTATAAATCGTAAAAATGCACTTTGTCCTCAGTTTTTCGGCTGCGACTATGAGCGAGGCATCGGCAAGGTCCATGGGATGGTAAGCGTATTTCTCCATCAACTTAAAAGCACGGGTAACTGATGAGTCATCCATAAAGAAGATAGAGAGCCCTCCTCTCAAGACAAAAACCCGCAGGTTGTCTGAGCCCAGACTGCCGGGGTTAAGCATTTGGAAGGCCTCATTCAAAACGGGTACGGTGGTATACAGAGATTCCCGGATTTGTCGTAGTACGCCTTTGCAACGCTTGTGGTGTGGATCCAACGGATCGAATAATGCGACTATCGACCCGGTGTCGACCAATATCATTGTCCAAGCTTCCTTCTGTTTGCGTCTCCTACTGCCCTCTTGACACTGGAGGAATGGGCAATACTATATCCTCCAGGCCCAAGGTCAAGTTCCTCATAAATCTTATAGGGGACAGCACCTTTTGCTTTATTGAGTTCAACCTCAAGTGCTCTCAGTCCATCTTTGAAAGCGGCCGAAATGGACATGCCGGTTGTTTGTACAATGTGGTCTAATAGTCGTTCGCCGTCGCTAT
Source organism: Deltaproteobacteria bacterium (assembly GCA_019310825.1). Classification (GTDB taxonomy): domain Bacteria; phylum Desulfobacterota; class Dissulfuribacteria; order Dissulfuribacterales; family UBA3076; genus UBA3076. The sequence continues at coordinate 21,283 of JAFDDO010000014.1, forward strand.
CAAGACGAACCGTTCGAATAGCCATGTTGTTCCTCCATATCATCTCATGCAATACACCTATATTACAAAGCGGCGGACAAATCGATGTATTGGAAGGACATTGAAATAAGTGTCCCATATCCGGACCAAGGCGC
>JAFDDO010000132.1 GCA_019310825.1 Deltaproteobacteria bacterium
GGGAGCAGCATATTCGTCGAGAAAAGGCAACCTCCAACATCTGCACCAACAACAGCCTTTGTGCTTTGGCAGCCGTCATGTATATGGCCTCTCTCGGTGGTACTGGCATCAGGGAGCTTGCCGGTCTCAACCGTGATAAGGCCGAGTATCTTAAAAAGGGATTGAAAAAGGCTGGATGCAAAATCGCTTTTGAGACCCCCACATTCAATGAATTTGTCGTTGAGTTCCCGAATGGCTTTGAGGCTACTTATGAGCGACTTATGGGAAAAAAAATAGTACCCGGCCTTTCTCTGGCTCCCTACTATCCTGAATTTCCCGACCACTATCTTTTGTGTGCCACGGAAACCAAGTCCAGGGACGACATGGATGCCCTGGTGATGGAGGTTCAGTCATGAAAGAATCTGTAGGAACTATAGGACTGATACTGAATGAACCATTCCTTTGGGAAAAGGGGAGAAAGGGAAGAAGCGGATTTTCCCTTCCCCGGCGTGATGTTGAATCTGTTCCCCTGGACCAGGAATTAACAGGCGAAGGACCGAAATTCCCGGATTTGAGTGAGGTTGACGTGGTACGCCATTACACCAGGCTGTCCCAGTGGAATTTCGGTGTAGATACCGGCATGTACCCCTTGGGTTCATGTACTATGAAGTACAGTCCCAAGACCAACGAAAGACAGGCAAACCTCCCTGGATTTGCTGAAGCCCATCCCATGCTTCCGCCCAGCCTGTCCCAAGGCGTACTCAGGATGATGTTTGAACTTGAGCAATACCTAAAGGAAATCACTGGCATGGATGCGACCACCCTTCAGCCTGCGGCAGGGGCCCATGGAGAACTCACCGGCATGTTTCTGATTCATGCCTTTCACAAAAGCAAGGGATCGCAGCGTTCAAAGATCATTGTACCTGATACTGCCCACGGCACAAACCCTGCCTCTGCAGCTTTGTGCGGTTATCGTTCTGTGCTTGGGAAATCTAATGAACAGGGGATCCTTTCAGTGGAGGCCATTGAAGAGGTCATGGACGAAGATACGGCTGGTATCATGATCACCAACCCTAATACGCTGGGCCTTTTCGAAGAAAACAGCCGGAAAATAGCAGAGATCATCCACGCCAAAGGCGGGTTGGTTTATTGTGATGGTGCAAATATGAATGCCGTCATGGGTTTAGTGCAAATGGGCAAAATCGGGGTTGACGTAATGCACCTGAACCTCCATAAGACGTTCTCCACACCTCACGGGGGAGGCGGGCCGGGCTCAGGTCCTGTGTGTGTCAAAAGAGAGCTTGAGCCGTTTCTCCCTGTTCCCCGCATAGTAAAGGAAAAGGAGAGATATGTCCTTTCCGGAGATTATCCTGAATCTATCGGCAAGGTACAGGCCTTTCACGGAAATGTAGGTGTTATGATAAAGGCCTATAGCTATATTCGCAGCATGGGGCCGAAAAATCTGAAAAAAGCCAGCCAGCTTGCCGTATTAAATGCGAATTATATCAAGGAAAGTCTAAAAGGGACGCTGCATCTTCCCTATGATAGACCGTGCATGCATGAATGCGTTTTCTCGGATGAACATCAAAAGGCTGACAAAGTGACGACCCTGGATATGGCCAAGCGACTTATGGAGTATGGCTTTCATCCGCCTACAGTCTATTTTCCGCTGGTCGTGCACGGTGCTATCATGATAGAGCCGACCGAGACAGAATCAAAGGAGGATATCGACCAGTTTATTGAAGCATTCAAAGCAATTGTGAGTGAGGCGAGGCAAAATCCGGACCTGCTGCATGACGCACCAAGAAGGTGCAAGGTGAGGAGGCTGGATGAGGTAACCGCAGCGCGCAAGCCATGTCTTGCTGGATAAGGAGCGGGTAGCGGAATGCGTGATCGCGATTGCTATCACGATCCGCATCCTCCACCCACTGAAAGGCGGCCAAGGCAAATTTTGAGATCGGGGAAGCGGCCGTGTCTTGGACCCTGGCTTTGAGCATAACAATGAGCCCTTATGCTGCGTCTACAAGGAAAGATGCACAGGACATTCCATGCCCGCCTCATCTGCTTACGAAGCACTTCTTTACCAAATCGCGGTTTGGGCATTTCTTGCCAGCGCCGGCTCAACCGGTGGCACAAAAAAAAGGGGGGGGGAGGACAAGTGGTGAATTATCACCCTTTCATTCTGTGGGCTAGTGCCATTCCGCCCAAACAGCATAAATCCGCATCCGATGGCTCATCATCTCTACTCCCGCGCCTATCTCCATGGACAGTCCAAGCCCCCATGAGATGGTTTTATCTTCACCCATATCAATAATAGCATAGGCTGGTCCACCGGTCAGATCCACCGAGGTGTTTAGATAGATTCTTGTCGGTCCATCATATACATGGAATTGTGTTATGATCGAATCGGCAGTTTCGCCTGTTATGCCGGTCTCATAATAAACCAGAAGATACCGGGTTTTGGTAAATGGAATTGTAGGAATCGAATAATGTATCCAGTTTTTAAGACCTGAATTTTGAGTGAAATCCAGTCCCCAGCCCATTTTTTGCCGGTCAGTGCTGGCCACCCGATCCATAAATTCGATATCACCGGAATGCCCGTGTACGGCTACAACGCTTCCAGCCAAACACGCACCCGCCATAACCAACGAAATAAACGTCAAAACACCTGTCAACGTTGCGATTCGTATGTACCGCGTCATTTTTTCCATAATGGTTCTCCCTTTGTGATCATGTGGTATTTGCATATCTTGTCTCCCCCTTTGGTCTAAAAATCTTACTTTTCCATAATATCACTCCTTTACAGATAGGTGTAAAAAACATTCGTTTTTCAATCGGATGCTTATACTACAAAAACCGTGAAACATGATTCCGCATTCCCAGGGCAAGGTCAATGAGCATCCGATTTGCCACCTTAACAACACATTTCTTCATCCAAGCCTGGAGTTGATAAAAAATCGCTTCTTGAATGATTCAGAAAGTCATGCGACAAGTACCAAATTTTTAAAAAATTACTCTATAAAAACCAGGATGTCAAAACTAGCCGAGAATTGGCTGCCCCAAAGCGTTCTGAATGGCCACAAACACTGTTTTCTACTTGTATGGAACGGTTTAATCTGCAAAGTGGGGGCAACTTATCTTTCAAGCAAATAAATAGGTCTTATATTTTACAATTTCAGTTGACGGCGGCTTAACCCCTTAATTAACAAGGATTTTCTGATCCCGTCCAGGTTCCGGTGCCATTTATGCCTCGTAACAGCCCCAAAATTTGAAAATAATCTAATTTTTCATCTTTACTCAAATCACTTTTTAAATTTGACAATATATCCCTTCAAGGTCTATACAAAGGACTTGCAAATAACAAAAATCGGTATGGACTAATTTGGAAAGTCCGCCCTTACTGTACCTCTCAATAAGTTCATGGTGTATTTGTCGGCTGGCTTTATGAATCGCTCAGAAAGCGATTCCTTATTACCAAAATCCAGAAAACTCACCTAAAAGGGGGCGGAACGGGGAATAAAAACTCCAAGGGGTTTAAGGTCTTATTCTTCGGGACTTTTTTGGGATTAGTATTCGCGATCTCTTGGCTTGGCGTCCTGGAGGAAACCAGAAATAACCGCATGGCTTAGATAGTTTCCAGACAAGGATGAGGTATTCACTGTTTCTTTAAAAGAGAAGGAAATCGACTATGAAAAAGGCTATGAAAGGCTTGGTTGTTATCTTTTCGGTAGCAATTGTTGTTCTGCTTACTTCTAAGATTGTATTGGCCGCAACTTCACAGGTGGCTGTAGGGACTAATCACACTTTAGCCATCAAGTCTGACGTTACCCTGTGGGCGTTGGAAGACAACAGTTACGGTCAGTTCGATGATGGCACCACGACTGACAGGCTCTCTGCCGTATTCATCTCGGACTTGCTTGCTTCCCCAGCTATACCTATTCCTACTAACTGCCAAAGCTATACGTATTCTCCAGCGACATCACCCGTGTTAAGTGAAGATCCTTCTCAGGCTAAACCTATAGGTCTTGGGACTGTTGCCACAGGTGGCGGCACACTTAGTATAACAGTAAACACTTATCAGTTTTCAGATTCTGTAGATATTTATTTTGGCCTATATTCACCAGAGATAGATCCTGACTATATCTATCTTTTAACATCAGGTGGTACCTTTCAAAAGATATCGGAGGATCCTGCGCCATGGAAGGCAAATATAACAGGGCCCCTAGATGAATCTCTATTTGGTGATATACAGACTTCAAGTCTTCCTATAGGGACCTACTATGTTTACCTTTTAGTGACACCCACTGGCAATTTAAGTAACTATTATCTTTGGATAACTTCATTTAGCTCTTGTAACTCTCTCAAATTTACCCCCGAGGGCACGACCTTCTTCTATGATTCGATTGGCAGGTTCCTTGAGTTTGGCGCATCCGAGCAGATCACCCTCCTTACAACAGCCTGTGGAAATTCAGTTTCAGTGAGCAGTGTGACCAAAACCTCAGGTGGTGCATGGTTGTCGGTCGACTCAGGCGGAGGGCCAAAGGTCATTCTGAACCTGGATGCAGGGGCCTCGGGTGTACAGGCAGGGTCCAACTACACCGGGACCGTTAATGTGGTCGCCGGGGGTATTACTGACAATATGTATGTCACACTACAGGTCCCGGGCCAGTGTGTTGCGACTTCGGCTTCAGTAACTCCTTCGTCACTCATTTTTCAGGCATATGTTGGGTGGCAGAATCCCAATGCGCAGACCATTCGTGTGGAGGACAACTGCGACAATTTTGTCTCTGCCACTGTTTTGTCCAAGCCTGATTGGCTTTTGTTGAACGAGACTGACACCGGTGTGTTCTCAGTCTCGTGCGTTGACTCTTATCTGGATGAAGAGGGTTCCTATTCAGACACGATTACCTTGAGGGATGATGAATACAGCCAGCAGCACCCTGTCTCGGTAACCATGGAAGTCTATAACAGTGCGACAACTGTGACCTCCGGACACCTCGATTATTATGACGTCGGTGCTGGCCAAACCAGGTATTTCAAATTTGTGGCAAGCGTATCTGATTGCGTTTATCCAATTCAGGTGGGCAACACATCAATGGCCGATCAACCAAGGACAGTGCATGCACTCGTAAAACGAGGAAGCAAGCCGACCATAGCCGATTTTAATCGCACCTGGGAAATGGCCCCGTCTGATTATGACTGCACGTTAGGACAGTGGATGCCGGCGAAGCCTGGTGCTGAAAATCTTTACTGGAAGTACAACACTGGATCTCAGGCTGAGTTTGTCCAAATTAAAGAACCTATGGAATCTAATACATTCTATATAATGTTATACAACAATGGGAAAGGCATCGTTCGCGATCAACGTCTCAGTGTTAAATATTACGATTAGTCCTTAAACCTCATAAATAACCAAGGGGAGATGGTGCGATCCATCTCCCCTTTTTGTCAGTTTTCAGCCTTCTTTATTGGGTGCTGCCGGTTTTCCCAGCAGATTAACTTCATAGCACCTCCGATTCAGAAAAGATAGAAACCCGAGCCGAGGAAAACAAGGTACATAGAAGTGTGAGGAACCGGTCTATATCTTAGCGCAAATGGCACCCTGCATCGAGCAGAGGTGTGGCCTCGAGTTCACGCCTCATGGCCATGTCAAAGAGAACTCGCTCCTTTTTCTTATCCAGGCCAAGGTCCTGGCGTTTTTGGTTTATTTTATCAATCATCTTATTGGCAAAATCATTTGATGTCTCGGCCATATCCCACATTCCTCCGTAGAGATTCTCCATCTCTCTGAAGCAGAAGTCGGTAACCACCTTGGAGCCTGTTGTGGGGAAGCCGGGCCCGAAGATCACGTAAACACCACTTGAGACAAAGTATTGTCCTATGGATACTGCCTTTTCACTCATCCATTGAGGGGCGCAGCCTACTGCTGGAAGATCGCTTATGTCGTTGCCAAGACCGCCGGTTTTTACCATTTCGGTTGCGGCAATAAGAATCCGGCTGTTATCCACACAGGAGCCCATATGCAGTACAGGTGGGCATCCTACTGTTTCAAGGACCTCTTTCAGTCCGTT
>JAFDDO010000015.1 GCA_019310825.1 Deltaproteobacteria bacterium
GCTTCTGCAAACATAGATGCGCTGCCTCCCGTCATGGCAACGATAAACTTCAGACAGCAGACCAGGACGTTAGAGCTAATAGCTACCTTTACTGACCTCATTTTTCAGGTTCCTCAAAAATTCTCTTTAATCCCTTTTTTTTCGAATGGATTTGGGGGTATTTGGTGCATGGATATTTTGTTAGTTTTTGACTTTACTGGGATGGTGAAATGACATTTTCAGGGGCTTAAAGGGACCTACTGTAAGTTCAAGGACCTTGTCGCGTGCAAACCTTTTTATTCTCTTGACCTCGATTTTTGCGGTGTCCACATCTTTTTTAAAAAGCAGGGCGAGTTTTAGGTCGGAAATGTCCTTGACGGGCTCTCCGTCAAAACTCAATAACAAATCCCCAGGCTTCAGGCCGGCTTTTTGCGCAGGACTGTTATGCATGACTTTCTTTAGCATTACCTTATTATCCTTATCATCGAGAATTACTCCCAGCTTTGCAGAAAACGGCGGCTGCTCAACAGGAGGAAACAAAAAGAAGTCTGCCATGTCATGTTCCAGGCTATCGCAAGTTGAATTAGCAATTATTATTGCCTGATCATATTTCCCGCGCCTATAGGTCCTCGATGGGATACCATCGCCAAATGCAATGTGTCCGTTTCCGGCAAGCACCACTATCTGACGATCCGGATTATTGTTCAGGTAATCGTGGACGCTCTGCGCCATTGTTTCATCCCAAAGGACCTGGGCCTGATAAAAGTCGTCAAAATTCTTAACTTCGCCTTCAGGGTGTTCTTCAAAAATTTGTCTTAAACGTATTTTATAGACCGAATTTGACCAGTCAAGATCCACCGACACCTGCTTCAACTCTTCGTCAGACAGGGACTCAAGGCCCTTTCTTGCCACTTTTTTTGAAATTTCTGCCGGAAGGTTAAGCGCCAGAATTGGTATAGCATGCTCCTTGCAGTACTCTATGATCGGGCGGTAGAGGTGATAATCATACCTCCATCTTTTAAGGTACTCGCTCTTTTTCAGGAATGTCTTTTCGTCTATTTGACCGTCCAGATATCTGTCAAGCACATCCTGAAACGGGCGCTGGAACATCTCCATGCCCACAGCAATGTTGCGATCCAGTCTGTCAAGTTCCTGGATGATTCTCAGTTGGGCTATGTGATGGCTAAACCTGTCGTGACGTTCTCCAACATAGATTACCCGTTTTTCAGATATGTCATTGATTATCCGGTCCACCGGAGAAAGATCACTGGCAGCAATTCCCATGATTTCGGTTTGCAGGACCAGGCGTATTCCATTCTGAGTGTCTGCTGTGTATTTTTTCATCAGTTTGCCGTCCTCGAACCTCAATGTGCTGTAGCGCCCGTAGTGAGTAAGTTTTCTCAAGATGAGCTCCAGTTCTTTTGAAGAACTGGCCTTTATCAGGGCCAGCACACCTTTTGGGTTTATGGGATTTTCTCTAACCGTGATGATAACTCCGCTGTCCGGGCCAGGTATTGTCCCTGTCAGTCGTTCAAGCCTTGGGGCAGGGTCTCCAAGTATCAGCAGGGCGCCTTTGTTTAGGTCTGAGTTGGTCAGGCTGTCAATGCTTTTTTCTTCAAATCCCAGTGATTTGAGAAAAACAGTAAATTTACCATAGATCTCTGAGCGCTGTGAAGGGAGAACGAAGAACTTGTGCTCTGATCCCAGAAGGCGGGAGAGCACAAGCGGAAATTCAGAGGAATCCAGCTTGCGCATAAGATCGTAGTCCGGGTCCAAAGTCACGCAAAGGGGCCGCCCTTTGGTTTCGATGTCTACAGATTCCTCTTCAGTCTTTACACGGACACTGAGGCGCACTTCCCCGGACGTGGTTTCTAATACCAGAGGAACTAACAAGGAGTAAGGGCTTTCCGTTCCCTGATGTATAGTTAATTTTTGACTTTGAAGCCCGCTGTCAAGATAAGTGATATTCCCCTTGCTTATGGTAAGCACCGGCACGTCTTTTCTCTCAAGCCATTGGTCAAAAAAGATAGATAGGTCTTTTTTGCCGGTGTCTGAAAAGACTGCTTTCAAATCGCTCCAGCCAGCCATCTTGAACCGGTAATCCAGAACAAATCTTTTCAGGGCCTTGTTAAAGGCATCTTCACCTATCTCTTGCTTTAACATGTGAAACAACATCGCCCCTTTGCCATAACCTACGGCCTTTGAGGCTCTGTCTGTCCTGAACTTGAACTGCGCAAGGGACATGGCCTTGTCTTCATGGACGTAGCCCTGGTAGTCCACGAGCAATCGATGTCTGTAGTCGCTGCCGCGGCCTTTTTGTTCTTCATACAGACGGTCTGCCAGGTATGTGGTAAGCCCTTCACTCCAGTTACCTTCTTGCGGGTCCATATAAACTGAATTTCCAAACCAGGAATGGAGTATTTCATGGCCCAGGGAGGTATCCACAATGAAGGGGAGTCTTGCCACCTCTTGCCCGAGAAGAGTGTAAGTGGGGAGGCCATAGCCTGTGGGGGCACGGTTTTCCACTATTGCAAATCGCTTAAACGGGTATGGGCCAAGGAGGCCTTCATAGAGATCAAGATAGTGTCTGGATTTGTCAATGTATTTCTGGGCGAGTCCTTTATCCTCAGGGAAAAAGTATGCCGCAATCTCAATACCCTTGTGGCGTTTCAGGCTTACTTGATATGGGCCGGCAACCAATGAAAGGCCGGTCCTTGGATGGGAAAATTCAAAGATGTGGATATTTGTCTTTCCCCTAGATTCTATCTTCACGGCATCTGCCTCGGATATGGCCTCGAATTCTGCAGGCACCGCAGCTTTGAGTTCGTAGCGGGCAAGCCCCTCCAATGTAGGACACCAGCCATCGAGCAATACAACGCCTTTTGTGTCTATGAAGTTACCCATCATTGTATGGCCATTTTTTTCGCCGTTTCTGGGGCTTAAGGGTGGAAAATCTCTATGAAATTGAATCCTGAGCGACCTGTTTCTGCCAGAAGCTACAACAGTGAAAGAGTCGTCTTCAACGGAAGGATTTATGGTTTGTCCCGCAAGGGTGACACGTTCTAATTCCACGCCTTCCACATGTATCCGTACAGGTTTTTCCATGGGGAGTTCTGTTGAGGCCTTTCCCTCTATCCGGCGGTTTTCCATATCCAGTGTTACGTCAATAGTAACCATGAGGATATTATCCTTTTTTTTGTTTACTTCAGACCAGGCCGGGAGGTCAAAAGCCGCCAAAAATGCCAGGAGAAATAGGGATAATGACAGAAAATACGAGGTTTTTTTCATAATTTACCCTTTAGTCAATATATGAGAAAATATATAACACCCACTATCACAACGCTTATAACGCGCAGAGTTTGCCCCATCATAAGTATGATTATACCCATTTTCGGCTGAAAGATGCCCAGATATCTCGGCAGTTGGTGTCTCAGGGCCCTTACAGGGGTTGCAATTACGCTGCCGATAAGAAGTGCCAGCACGGTTTCTTTCACGGTGAGCACTCCTGCACTCAGCATGGCCCCGGCTGCGGCAGCTCCGGCTGTGAATTCCGCAACTATACTGAATACTACCACAGATATGCCTTCCACAGGCAGGGCCTCAATGGAAATTATTGATGCACTCTTGTCCTGAAGCCACTCAAAAAATTCCCATTGCTGAAGGAGAACTACCATAATATAGATGGGCACTGTATACATGGCGATCTGGCCCAGGCGGCCCGGGACGTATCGGGCCAGGAGTTTTTTTACTTGCTCCTTTCGTGGTTCCAATTCTTTTTTGTTTTGATGCTCCGGCCCCGGTTTCTCCATTTTCTTTGGTGATGACAGAATTAAGCGGCCCAGGATGAGGACTATTAAGGTTCTGAGCAATGCAGCCATAAGGGTCAAACTTATATACATTAATCCGGCTGTTCCGACCAGGGGTATAATAATGGCAATGGTAGTGGGCATATGCAGCGTGTAGGAAGGAAGCCCCAGGTTCAAGAGCGTGGCCAGAAGCATCTCAGATTTGCTCAATTTTTTTTCTTTATACGCATTCCATAGAATGGTATTTGCAGCGACACCTGATAGAAAAGCTGTTGTAAAGGCAGTCCCGCTCCAGTCACTGAAGTTGCCCGTACGCATGAGTGGTCTGGATAGTTTCGCAACTATTTCAGACCAACCCATTCCTTCCACCAGAGCACTCAAGCCGAGGCTAAGGGCCATGATTATCAAGAGACGGCTGAGTGGCCAGGCTATTCGATGCACGATAAGCGGCAGGTCCACCCCGGGGGCTATGAAAAGGAGTCCTATAGATAGGAAGGTAATTGCTGCCCAGACATATGGTGCCAGTTTCGGCCTTTTCTTATGCTTTGTGTCATTTTGTTTGCCGGGCTGTACCATATATACGCATTCTTACCAATTGATACTGAAATCTGCAAAGAAATACTAATCGTTCACGGATTCAAAGGTTCAGAGGTTCCGGGTTCACTGAAAATCTGAGTCGTTGAAAGAAAAGTAACCCTGAATCCTTGAACGCCTACCAAGAACACAAGCCACTGTATTTGGCGGTTCTCTGAAGAAAAAAGACGGCTAATAGATGGTAAATAAAACGGGACAGTTTATTTGTTATAAAACCGGACAATTCGTTTACAACGGGCATGGTTTCGGAAAATATGAAAATGTGTTATATTGACTTTAAAAATAACCACGATTGTTGGAGTTGTTGTTTGAAACTATTAGAGGTTAATCAGTATGTTTAATGTTGGCGATCTGGCAGTTTATCCCGCACATGGTGTGGGTTTGGTCGAGGGCATAGAGGAAAAGTCAATATCCGGGATCGAACATATTTTTTATGTTATACGTATTCTTGACAATGACATGAAAATAATGATTCCGAGGAATAACGTCGAACACATCGGACTCAGGAGAGTTATCTCAGGTGATGAGGTCGAACAGGTCTATGCCATCTTAGAGGAAAAAGACGTAGAGTTTACTCCTCAGACATGGAACCGTCGTTACCGGGAGTACATGGATAAGATAAAAACAGGTTCGATTTTCGATCTGGCATCGGTCTTGAGGGACCTCTATATCCTGCAAATGGATAAGCCCCTTTCATTTGGGGAGAAAAAGATGCTGGATACCGCCAAGGGTTTACTGGTCAAGGAACTCTCCGTTGCCAAAGATAAAAAAGAAGAAGAGATAACCGAGGAAATCGAATCTATTTTTGTTGATGTGAGTACAGAGGTCGAGGTTGAAGCCTAGGCTGTTTCATGTTGCTCTTCAAGGTCTGGGGGCGTGGAGCAAAGGCCCTCCGATTCCCCGTCAAAGCATAAATTTGCGCTAAGTGTCATGTAGTATGGCTGACATCGCCAAGCACTTATTTATAAAGGTAAATGACGATGGCGCCGGGAATAGACTGGACAAATTTCTTGCCTTAAAGGACCTTGGGTTTTCAAGGTCGCAAATTCAACACCTCATACACGACGGCCATATAAAAGTCAGAGGACATGCTGGAACGTCCTCAAGTCTCAGAATCCAGGCCGGAGACAGCATTGATATCCATATCCCTGCTTTAAAACCGCTGTCTATTAAACCTGTTCCGATCCCCCTGGCAATCGTTTACGAAGACAGCTACCTGCTTGTGCTGGAAAAACCAGCCGGTCTTGTTGTCCATCCAGGGGCAGGGGATGAGGATTACACCCTGGTTCACGGCCTTCTGTACCATTGCCAAGATCTTTCGGGTATAGGCGGGTATCTAAGACCTGGCATTGTACACAGACTTGACAAGAACACATCAGGCCTGATGGTCGTAGCAAAGAATGATGAGGCACATCGGGGATTAACAGAACAGTTCAAGGCGGGAAAGATTGACAAGACATATTTGGCTCTGGTCCGTGGCCGGCTCAGGGACAGGAGTGGTCGTTTGGATTCAGCAATAGGACGTCATCCGGTTAATCGCAAGAAGATGTCTACCAGATCCAGAAATGGAAGATCTGCAATTACGGAGTGGCAGGTTATTGAAGAGCTCAGGGGCGCAAGCCTTTTATCCTTAAAGATACTCACAGGCAGGACACACCAGATCCGTGTCCATATGAGTTCTCTGGGGCATTCCGTCCTGGGTGATTCCTTATATCGTGGGCCCACGGAATTCAGGGTTGGGCATGCAGTTATTCCGATTCGAAGACAGATGCTTCATTCTGCATGTTTGCAGTTTAATCATCCCATCACAGGGGAAAAAATGAAATGGGAAAGCAAGTTGCCCGCAGACATGGTCTCTGTCCTTGAGAGACTGAGAGGCCTGAATTGAACCTGTCTATCGTGAAACGGTCGATGACCCTGGGGCTGCTGTGCGGCTGGAGTATGCGATCAAGCAATTGCGTCCCATAACAAAAAAAGAGCTGATCACCAAATCTCGTGAACCAAAGTCCACATAGGAAATTAGGTGCCACAGGCCCCGCTGGAAGTGGACATATTAGAGGATCTTGATGCGGTCTGCTCAGGATTTGCAGGGCAGTGATGTCTTCTCAAGCTGGACCCGTGTGCCTAAAAAACATTGGACCACTTTCTGGGTCGTTGGAGTGAGGTCAGAGACAAAAAAACGATCTTTCCGGTCATGTGATTCCTCAGACAGTTGATTTCTGGCTTCAAGGTACGAATAAACTGTACGAGCTATTTCAGCAGAAGGGTCTACTATTTTCACATTTCGCCCAATTTTTTCCTGGATTATTTGTTTAAGAAGTGGATAATGGGTACATCCGAGGATCAAAGTATCTATCTGTTGGTTTTTTAAGGGTCTGAGATACTTTTTAACTATCATGCGACTTTCCCTGGCCTTGAGCCATCCCTCTTCCACCAAGGGCACCAGAAGAGGACATGCCATGCTGTATACCTTTGTATCGGGCAGACGTGCATGGATAGCTTTTTCGTATACACCACTTGTCACTGTAGCCCTTGTACCCACTAAGCCAATGATTTTTCGTCTGGTAAGGGCCAATGCTTGCTCTATAGAGGGGGTTACGACTTCAAATATGGGTTCAGAAAATTCCTGCTTTAGGGTTGAGGTGGCAGTACTGGCTGCGCTGTGGCATGCAATCACTAATATGCCGGCTCCGTGCTCCAGCAGGAATCTGGTATCTTCCCTTGCATATTGAATAATTGTTTCCGGGCTTTTTGTTCCATAGGGGGTCCGTGCAGTATCTCCAAAATAGATGAGGGGCTGGTTCGGCAATAATTGTTTGAGCTCGCGGACTACTGTAAGCCCGCCAATACCTGAGTCGAAAACGCCTATAGTTACACTCATTTTACAAGAAATTTCCTCTAAATATGGTTTTTCGTATCAGATTATACAATTAATCATTACACTGCAAAAAGCCTGAAACATGATTCCGCTCAAAACACCCGAGATGCAAGGCGCTAAATTTTCCAGTAATGAGAATTACTTATCGTATGTCGCAGTGACCTGTCTGCGTATAACGCAAAGGCAGGCTGGAAAATTGAAGCAACGCCGCAGATTGGATTTTTCCAGCGTAATCATTAATAATTAAGGTTTATAAGCCGAATTATAAAGCAAGCCTCTTTACATTGACATGGCTTCCAGAATATAGATACAGTTATTTTAAGGAAATCGCAAAAAGTAGAGTCTCAAAAAACAAAATTATAGGAGAACCTATAATGTCTGAAAACAGCCAACCCACTATTGCAGAAAATAGTCCATATTTAATTGATGAGGTCGGTCCGGACGCAGAGATTGAAACTGCTATAGAAGCCCTGGGAGATCCAAGTGTTCAATCTCCTCTACTTAAAAAGAACTACACCTGTTTTGTATCTGACCAGGATCGTGTGATGGTCAGGGTGTCATACAATTTACTGAAAAAAATATTCAAAGAAGGCTCGGAACCTTGTTCATTCGAACTCGCCGGGCCCCGTAAAAAAATTTATTTTGACCCCACTAAAGTACGCTCCGCCATTGTAACCTGTGGCGGACTTTGCCCCGGAATAAATGATGTAATCAGGGCCATTGTACATGCTCTCCACTATGGTTATGGGGTACAATCCGTCCTTGGCATACGCTATGGACTTAGGGGTTTTATTCCAGAGTACGGTCTTCCGGTAATGGATTTAACTCTCCAGGCAGTAAATCGTATACATGAGTATGGAGGGACAATCCTTGCCTCTTCCAGAGGACACCAACCCATAGATGCCTTAGTGGATGCACTCATACGTATGAATGTATCCATACTGTTCATTATCGGAGGTGATGGAACATTCAGGGCAGGAGTCAAAATTGCCGAGGAAATCAAAAAGCGTGATCTTAAAATAGCTGTTGTCGCCATACCAAAGACCATAGACAATGACATTTATCTTGTCTCTAAGACCTTTGGTTTTGATACTGCAGTTGAAATGGCCACTCAGGCCATAAGGTGTGCCCATACCGAGGCTATTGGTGCACCCAATGGTGTTGGACTGGTCAAGGTCATGGGGAGATATTCAGGCTCCATTGCAGCAGCTGCCACAAATGCTTTAAGGGAGGTCAACTTCTGTCTTATACCTGAAAGTGATTTTGACTTGGAAGGAGAAAATGGTCTGTTAAAGGCCCTTGAGCATAGGCTCAGGGATCGTGGTCATGCAGTGTTGGTTGTGTCTGAAGGTGCGGGCCAAAAGTATATAACCGGGGAACAGGTGATACGGGATCCATCGGGTAACATCAAACCGGGAGACATAGGCGTCTTTCTCCGGGATACCTTTAGAGAATACTTCAACGAGATCGGCATGACGGCCTTTGTCCGTTACATAGATCCCAGCTATATTATTCGTAGCGTGCCTGCAAACGTGGACGATCGCCTCTACTGCGCAAATCTTGGGCAAAATGCCGTTCATGCCGCAATGACGGGCAAAACCGCTATGATGGTGAGTCTATGGAATGACCGCTATGTACATGTACCCTTGGCCTCAGCCATCAAACAAAGTAAGCATGTCAATTTAGACAGCCATTTTTGGTTGAGCGTACTGGAATCTACCGGGCAATCTTCCTTGAAAAATGAATAGGTAGCCTTGTTAGGAGGGAAATATGCGAAGTTGGAAGATATTAGGATTTTTTCTGGTACTAATTTTATTCGTTGGGATTTTTTCTGCCTGTGGCACTCCTGAAGAGAACAAGACCAAACATTTTGAAAGAGGGACGAACTATTTCCAGGAGGGAAAATACAAAGAAGCGGTAATCGAGTTCAAAAATGTTGTTCAGATTGATCCCAAGTACGGTCCTGGCCATTATCAAATGGCCTTGGCTTATTTGCAGATTGGAAGTCTGCGAGATGCCTTTTCTGAACTTCAGAAGACTGTGGACGTAGACCCAGACAATAACGATGCCCGGCTGAAGCTGGCCCAGATATTTTTCCTTTCAAAGAAAATCGACGAGGCGGAAAAACATGTGGAAGTTCTGCTTTCCAAGAATCCGTCAAATGTTGATGCTTTATTGTTGAAAGGAGCGTTATTACTTAATCAGGAGAAGCTGGATGATGCCATTTCTGTCTTCAGAAAAGCAGAGGACCTGGCACCTGATAAAAGTGGGGTCTATATGGCCCTGGCAAGGGCATATTCCCAAAAAAAGGACCTGAATCAGACAGAGCTTTTTCTAAAAAAAGCCATATCTGTAAGCAAGGAAGGAAAGGATCGGGCGCAATCGAGGCTTGCCCTGTCTTCACTTTATGAATCCACAGGACAGGGAAAAAAAGCAGAAGATGAGCTTAAAATTATTATTGGAGAAAATCCTGATGAGGTGGATGTCTTGTTGATAATGGCTAGTTTCTATGTGCGAAACGGCCGGGATAAGGAGGCGGAATCAACACTTCAGCAGGCAATAGACCTTTTCCCAGAGGCGACAGCCCCTCTGTTGGCCTTTTCCGAGCTACAGGTCAAGAAGGGGCATAAAGACAAGGCCTTGATTACCCTTGAGAAGGCCCTCAAGTTGTCTCCGGATAATGCAAATATTAAGGCAAGATTAGCTGCTCTCAAATATGAGCAAGGGAAATTTGAAGAGGCCAGATCCCTGGCTGAGGAAGCGTTAAAAAAGAATTCTATCCATCCCATTGCCCTATTGGTAGAGGCGAAACTTGCCCTGAAAGACAAAGATTTAAAGACCGCGATTGAATTGTTGTGCAAAATCCTTGACCGGCAGTCCGGAAACCCGGAGGCGCTGTATTACAGGGGGCTTGCTTATCTGGGCTCGGGAGAACTCTCTAAAGCAGAAGATGATCTGCAAAAGCTGGTCTCAAAACAACCAGGGTTTTTAAAGGCCAGATTGTTGCTTGCTGAAGTGGCCTTGAGAGAGCGCAAACCTGAAATAGTCACGGAGCAGACTGAGCTGATATTAGCGCGCATTCCAGATGAACCAAAGGCCCTGATTCTTCATGCTTCTGCTGCCTTGATAAACAAGGATTTAAAGACCGCTGAAAAAGATCTGCAAAGGGCCCTTAAGGCCTCTCCGGATGACGTGTCCGCCCGCTATCTCCTGGGCAGAACATATATAGCACAAAAGGAGATTAATAAAGCCAAAGAGTCTTTTAGGGGACTGCTATCGGAAAATCCAGGGCACCTTCCTGCGCTGACGTCTCTGGTGGCGCTATATTTATACGAAGAACAGCCGGATAAGGCACTTGATCTTTGCGATGAAACGAGGAAAAACCAGCCGGATAACGCGGCAATAGCCATGGTTCAAGGAAGACTGCTTTTGCAGACTGGGCGCGTAGATCAGGCGGAAGCCGCTTTTAAAGATGCCGTGGAGTTGAATCCTGATCTCATAGGGCCATATGTCTCTCTGGCAAAGATTTATATATCAACAGACAAGGCAGAGAAAGCTATTTCCCAGTACAGGATTTTGCTGGAAAAAAATCCTGATCTTGTAAGTGCGCACGTGGCTATAGGCACCATAGAAGAACAGCTAGGCCATTATGATAAAGCAGAAAAAGCCTATATGCAGGCCTTGGAAATAAAACGGGATTTTGCGCCGGCTGCAAATAATCTGGCATGGCTGCTGGCGGAAAAAAAGCACGACCTGGACAAGGCCTTTATCTATGCACAGAAGGCTAAGGCGGCAGCTCCTGAACAACCGGCTATACTGGATACTGTCGGTTGGATACTTACGAAGAGGGGGAGCTACGAGCTTGCCATGTCGAACTTTGAAGAGGCCATTCAGAAATGGCCGAATCAGCCTACCATTCGCTATCATATGGCTGTAGCTTTGAAGGGGATGGAAAAGGTCGATGCCGCAAAAGAGGAGCTTCAAAAGGCAATCAACACAAAAGAGGAATTCCCAGAGATTGAAGATGCCAGGAGGCTTCTGGAAGATCTGTCGTGATCGACTTTCGCAGTCTTAGTCGAAGCGATCTCGAAATATGGGCAAGAGATCTGGGCCTGCCAGCCTTCAGGGGCCGGCAGCTCTTTAGCTGGTTCTGGAAACCTGGGTTCTTGGACTTTTCACAAATGACCGACTTTCCCAAGGCCCTGAGGGAAAAGGCTGCCCAAAAGGGCATGCTTACCAACCTTAAGCTTGTGACAAAGCAAAGCTCTATTGATGGCACAAGCAAACTGGCATGGAGACTGCCGGATGGTTTAGTGGTGGAAAGCGTTGTGATCCCTGAACGGGGCCACAACACCCTTTGCATATCCAGCCAGGTCGGGTGTGTTATGGGATGCAGGTTTTGTCACACTGCCAGGATGGGTTTTCGTCGTCACCTTATGCCTTCAGAGATCGTGGGGCAGGTACTCGCCGCACTGGAACATATTGGAAAAAGAGAACAGCTCAGAAATCTCGTATTTATGGGCATGGGAGAGCCCCTTGCAAACTACGGGAATGTCTTAAAGTCCATTTATATACTAACTGATGACCTTGGACTAAACTTCTCATTGCGGAGGATGACCGTATCCACCTGTGGTCTGATTCCTGAGATATTGCGTCTCGGTCAAGATACAGACGTAGGCCTTGCCGTTTCCCTGAATGCCCCTGATGATAAGATCCGGGATAAGATAATGCCCATTAACAGGCGCTATCCGCTTTCACAGCTCATTGAGGCCTGCCGAAATTATCGACTTTCTCGCAGGAGGCGAATTACTTTTGAATATCTACTACTTGCCGGCGTAAATGACAGCGTCGAACAGGCGATTTCACTTGCAAAACTTCTCAAGGGAATCTCTTCTAAAATTAACTTAATACCTTATAACGAAAGCAGTGATATTCCCTTCAAACGCCCTGTCCACGAACAGGTTCTAGCATTCCAACAAGTGCTCAGAGAGGCTAACTACACTACCATCATAAGAAAGAGCAAGGGGCGAGACATATCCGCTGCCTGCGGTCAGCTCTATGCAGAAATTAAGCAACCTAAATAATCATTGGTAAAATTTTAGCTAAAGATTCAGATAAACGATATTTGGCGAGGTTATCATAAGGAGTAGGATCTCTGTTGACAATTATAACAGGCTTTCCATTTGAATAAGCAATATCAACAAAAGAATTGGCTGGAAATACTTGAAGCGAAGTCCCCAGTGCCACAAATAAATCACACTCCCTAGAAGCCTTTTCTGCAATTACCAGATGCTCAGGATTTAGACCCTGACCAAAGGATACGGTATTTGGTTTAAGGAGTCCCCCGCATTCCTCACATTTTGGTTCAACTTCACCCCTGCCAATCCTTTCAAGTACAGGTTTAATATCAATAACTTTATTACAGGATAAACATATTGCTTCCCTGTTGGTTCCATGGAGCATGACAATTCTTTTTTTGTTTACTCCTCCCTTTTCGTGCAGTCCGTCAATATTCTGAGTCAACAGCCAATATAGTTTTCCTTGTTGATCTAATTTACCAATTGCCAAATGAGCATGGTTTGGTTTTGCCTTGAGCATTGAGGGTATAGTTTTACTTTTGTATTTCCAATAATATATTCGTTTTTCTCTATCACTGACAAATTCCTGGATCGTAACAGTTTTATATTTGCTCCAGACACCCCCAGGACTTCTAAAATCCGATATTCCAGATTCAGTAGACATCCCCGCTCCGGTGAGGATAGTAATTTTATTTGATTCTTGGATTAATTTTTTAATGTTTTGTAAACTCATCTTAAGATCAAATCCAGGAAATTGCTTTTGAGTAATTCAGAAAAGGCAGATAATGCCGCTTTATTAAGGAAAAAACTACCGGATGATAGCCCAAACTGTCAAGAAACATAAAACAAGAGTAGGCAATCGCCGAGATTTTCATGTTTCAGAACCTAAATTTGGGCATCGCGCGGGAAATTAACTCGCCCTGCGTGTTTGTTGTCTTGCTAATTCACTTAATTTGGAGTAAATAGCCTCACCTGAATGGAGTTGTTCGCCGAATACCGTGATTTATCCTTTCGGCCCTAAACAGATATCAGATAATTAAAAAGCTCTATCCTGCTCGGCAGATTAGCCATAAACGGCTGAAGGGATGGAGTTTTTATTTCGGTGTATTAAAGGAAATTAGTTATGGAATGTACTACAAACAAGCCAGGGGTCCAGTGCAAGTTTATGGGTAAAAATGGTTGCAAGTATTTGGGCGGGACCTGCTTTGAAATAGTTGAGCAGTGTAAGGGCTGCGCAAGAGTTGAAAACTATGACACGGGTAATTTTTGTTCAGTTTACCCACATCCAGCAATGAAGTGGAGAAAGAGCATCTGCAATTTTGCGACTCATGTGAAGAAGGAAGTCCCAAAAGACGAATCTGGCAGAAAAATCAATCCTCTCAAGGCGGCAAAGCGAGCTTCAAGAGGGCATTAAGCCAAAGCTATTTTGTGCCCGAGGGGTTCAAGGTTCAAAGGTTCAGGGTTCACTGAAAATCTAAGCCGTTAACTCCTGGACTTTGAATTGTTTTCTTATATCATTGGTCTTGGTCCTAGAGCAAGACCTGTAGTTTAGTCGTTTATCTTCAGTTACTTGAGATTACTGAGGGCAGCGCTTAACCTGTCCATTCCCTCCTGGATTATGCTCAAGTCTGTAGCATAGGAAAATCGCATAAAGCGGTCGTCTCCAAAGGCGATACCCGGCACTCCGGCGATCCGGGCATCTTCCAACAGGTAGTCAGCCATTTCCAGCGAATCATTGATTTCCTTGCCTGATACCTTTTTCCCATAATAAGACGAAAGATCCGGGAATACATAAAAGGCTCCTTTGGGTTCTACACACGATATTCCCGGAATGGCCCTGAGTCTTTCCATAATGTAGTTCTTTCTCTCGAGAAAGGCCTCTTTCATCTTCAAAACCCCGCCTTGAGGGCCGGTCAGTGCGGCTACAGTGGCCTTTTGGGCTATTGAGTTAGGGTTCGAAGTGCTCTGGCTCTGTATCTTGGTTGCCGCCTTTACTACAGCCTTTGGACCTGCGAGATAGCCTATTCGCCAGCCGGTCATGGCATAAGTTTTTGACACACCGTTTACCACCACTACGTGATCCTGTGCCTCAGGGACTACAGAGGCAATATTCTCCGGGCCTTCATTGTCAAAGCGGATTTGATCGTAGATATCGTCAGTGATTATTACAAAATTATGTTCAACTGCCAGATCAGCTACAGTCTTAAGGTCGTCTCTGCTATAGACAGCACCAGTGGGATTTGACGGACTGTTAAGGATTATGGCCTTAGTTTTGGATGTTAACATGGAGCCCAGTGCCGCCAAGTCCAGGGCAAAGTCCTTGTCAGGGTCGCTTGGAAGAAACCTGACCTTGCCTCCTGCAAGCTCAACTATTGCAGGATAAGAGACCCAGTAAGGCACTGGAATTATGACTTCGTCGCCTGGGTCCAAAATGGCCTGAGCTACATTGTACAGGACCTGTTTCCCTCCGGTTGAGACCATGATTTGTTCAGGCCTGTATATCAGGCTATAGTCCTGTTCAAATTTGGCCGCTATAGACTCCTTTAGCTCAAGAATACCACCTACCGGCGTATACTTTGTGAATCCATCCCGGATGGCCTTTATAGCAGCTTCTTTTATATGCTCAGGAGTATCAAAGTCCGGTTCTCCTGCTGACAGATTTATTATGTCGATTCCTTGTGCTTTAAGAGTCTTGGCCTTTGTGTCTACTGCAAGTGTGGGTGACGGCTTGAGATTTCTTACACGTTCTGCAAGTGGAAACGTCCAGGACATTTATTGTTACTCCTTTCGATGATCATTAATAATAAACGGAATTTCGGATTTATCATAATAAACTTGTTTCAGATATAGACCCTGTGGGGGGGCAGTGGGACCGGCTGAAGAACGATCCTTAGAGGCAATCACATTGGCCATATCTTCATAAGATCTTGTTCCAAGACCGATTTGCACCAAAAGCCCCACAATATTCCTGACCATATAACGGAGGAAGCCGTCAGCGGCAATAGTAAACATATAGTGCAATCCTCCGGATGAAGGGAATATTCCCAAGATTATTGGCTTGATTTCACACAAGTATATGGTGCGGATACCTGTCTTTGCGTTGCTTCCGCTAGCCTTAAAGGCACTAAAGTCATGGGTGCCTATGAGTGGGGGGAATGCCATTTCAATAGAATGGATGTCCAAAGACCGGTTTAGCAACCATGCCCTTTTATTCCAAAAGGGAGACTTGGTATCTGAAACCAGGATGTGATAACAGTATATTTTACAGATCGAGTTCCGGATTGAGTGAAAATCAGGAAAGGCCTCGGATGTGGCCAATATAGCTATATCCTCCGGCAATAGACTGTTTAAACCTTTTAGAAATCCTTCAAGGGGTATTTTAGAATCAGTATGAAAATTTGCTACCTGAGCCAGGGCGTGTACCCCGGCATCAGTTCTTCCTGAGCCGACCAGACAGACCTGCTCACCTGTCATTTTTTCAATGGCAGCCTGGATGACTTCTTGAATGCTTATTTGACCGACCTGCCTTTGCCAGCCATGATACTTTGTCCCGTTGTATTGGATGGTAAGCTTTATGTTTCTGGATGGAGGGCAGGATTGGTCTGAAGGGTCCATGTTCTAAGGACAGAGAGGTATTGTATCGAGGCCCAGAGATTCGTCCAGTCCGGCCATTATATTGAGGTTCTGGACAGCCTGTCCTGAGGCACCTTTTACCAGATTATCTATGGCTGATATAAGTATTAGTGTGTTGGTACGCCTGTCTACCTTTGCTCCGATGTCGCAAAAGTTGCTTCCCCTTACATAGGATATGTTGGGGAAAGTGCCTTCCTGCAGTACACGCACAAAAGGAGAAGCTTTGTAGAATTCTTTTATGGCAACTAGGACCTTGTCAGTGGATATTTTCTCAGTAAGTTGGGCATAGGTCGTGGTGAGGATACCCCGGGTCATGGGAATCAGATGCGGGATAAAGGTCATGGCCACGGGTTTGCCTGCTGCTACGGAAAGCTCTTGTTCTATTTCAGGCATATGACGGTGCTCAGCCACTTTATATGCCTTGAGTGCCCCGTTGACTTCACAGTAAAGGGTTCCCAGGGAGAGGCTTCGACCGGCCCCGCTGGCTCCGGATTTCGAATCCGCTATTATTCCTTGAGAGCTGATTATCCCCGAATTAAGCAAGGGGACAAGGGGGAGAATCGCACTGGTTGGGTAGCAGCCGGGGTTTGCTACAAGTTGCGCTGATACTATATCTTTTCTGTAGATTTCAGACAGTCCGTATACAGCCTTACTAAGCTGTTCAGGGGCAGTGTGGGCCTGATACCAGATTTCATAGGTCCGGCGATCCCTCAGACGAAAATCAGCCGAAAGATCTATTATCCTGCATCCTGCGTCAAAAAATTGCGGAACAACTGACATGGCAGCCTTATGTGGGACTGCTGTAAATATCCAATCGGCAATTTCGCTCAGATAGGTGACATCGGGCTTTGTAAAAAGAAGATCATTGTAGCCATGCAGTGAAGGAAAGACCTCCTCCACAGGATGGCCTGCATATTTTCGTGAGGTCACCGCAACTACGTTTGCCTGTGGGTGGAGTCTCAGGATACGCAGGAGTTCAATTCCCGTATAACCAGACCCTCCTACTATTGCTATGCGTAACATTGTCTTAATGCTTCATAAAAAAAGGGAAGGATACCCTTCCCTTTTAAAAAGATTTCCATTCGGTGAATCTAGCGCTTGGAATACTGATAGCGTTTTCTGGCCCCCGCGAGCCCATACTTCTTGCGCTCTTTTTTTCTGGCGTCTCTGGAAAGAAGACCAGCCTTTTTTAAGGGAATTCGATGTCCTTCATCGGCCAGCAGGAGCGCACAGGCTATACCATGGCGGACTGCCTCTGACTGACTATTTTTCCCGCCACCCTTGACTTTAATCATGGCATCGAATTTGCCGAGTGTATTTGTAATAGCAAAAGGTTGCTCTGTAATAAGACGGGCAGTATCTACATCAAAGTATTCATCAAAGGGCTTTCCATTAGCCGTCATTCTACCTTCACCAGGGTATATCCATATTCGAGCTATAGCAGTCTTTCTTTTGCCGGTAGCATAGTAGCGTGTTTGTTCCATATTGCCGATATCCTTAAAGAGATCGTTAGTTTTTAGCTATTGATCTGAAGCTGTTCAGGAACTTGGGCCTGATGTGGATGCTGTGGGCCGGCATAAATTTTGAGTTTTTTAAGCTGGCTGCGCCCCAGACGATTTTTGGGTAACATGCGTTTAACTGCCAACTGAATAACCTTTTCCGGCTTTGTCTCCAATAATTTGCGAGCAGTAATAGCCTTCATGCTTCCAAGATAGCCTGAATGTCTGTAATATAATTTTTTATCCAGTTTTTCACCGGTAAGCCTGATCTTGTCTGCATTTACTACTATAATAAAGTCACCAGTATCCAGATGAGGGGTGAAAATAGGTTTGTGCTTACCCCTCAATCTTGTGGCAATTTGAGTTGCCAATCGGCCTAGAACCTTATCACTGGCATCTACAACATACCATTTGCGTTCAATTTCGTTCACCTTTGGAAGAGGTGTTGTCATAGAATAAGCTCCAATTTCTAACTGCAAAAGACATTTGTCCTCTCTGCATGAAAGGCATTGGACATTTTAAAGAAATAGAGATGATTGTCAAGGGTAAAAACGTCATGGTGTCTTTAGCAACCTTAATCCTCGGCATATGACTCTTTGTAACGTATCTTTCTTTCAATATCTTTGATCTTAATAGACAGGAGTTCTTGTACCTTTTTATCCGGATTTAAGAATTGAACGGCTATGGCCTCCAGTTTTTCCCCCATTCGACCACTAACCGACGATACCCTCAAAGCTTGTGCCTCTATATCATAACGCTGTTTATCTATTTGTAAGATTAACTTTAGCCTATTTCTCGGCATTATCGGATAATCCTTGCTATGAGTGAATTGGGAGCCACCGAGTGAAATATTAAGAATATTCATCTTCTCTTTTTTAAGAAAAAGGGCTAAGCCACAATCAAGAGGCGGCTCCAATCTGTAAAACAACCTCAAGTTGAAGAATTCACGGCCAGGTTCTGGTGTTATTATAATCGCCTGCACAGTTTGATGCCCGGATAGCCTGTAGTCCATGGCATTTTCTATCAGTCTTCCGTTGATGCCGTATCGAACCCAACCATCTTTTTCCATCAGAAGGTAGGTAATTTTGACTTTTTTCCCAATATTATATCTCGCGGTGGGTGGAGCAGTTTGGGATAGCACCATTCTTTTATCATTGAGATCGTAGACTGTTGCCCTCCTGACATCGATTTTTTCTTTCCACCAGTCGAAATCAAGGACAATATCTACATTGGATCCTGGAATAATGTCCATTGCTGTGTATCCTTAAACTGGATTAATAAATATGCTTCCCGTATCTATATTTTCCCATGACTTTTTAAGTTTGAGGCAAAGGCATCTTTTGTTATAGGGAGTTTTTTATCAATTTGCTCCGCCACCTTCAAAAACGAGATCATATTGCATGATTCCTTCTTCCGAAGAAGTCAGTTTCAGCCTGTTAGTCTTCATACCAGGTACTCCCTGTTACTTTTCTAATGGGAGTCAAATTCACTCATTTTACATAAGATAAACCAAAAATGTGCTTATTGCCAACAAGGCAGGACCATTCTATTCAGAAACAGTCTCCCAAAGATATAGTGTCAGGAATTCGTTGATAAAAATATTTGACAAGGAGAAATAGATATTCCACGATTGCACAGGACGTCGGGCCGTGGGAATAAATAAGTGTCCCAAATAAGTATCCCAAGAGCCTCTTTCCTTCTTGTGGCCAGAAAAATGACATGATACAGTAAAATTTGGGTGGTGCTCGCATAAACCTTAAACGTGTTTTCTCAGGGAGGTAAAAGGATGAAAAAAATTGTGTTGTCTTTGTTGGTTGTCCCTTTGTTGGCATTGGTATTGAGTGGATGTGCTACTTATATGCCAGCCGGTGCTCTCTATGTTGCTGCAAAAGGTGCTGTTGCTACAACAGATGATATCTCTTATACCAAAATTGGCAAAGCCACGGCCACTTCGATATTAGGGCTTGTGGCAACAGGTGATTCAAGTATAAAGACGGCCGCTGCAAATGGCAGTATCACAAAAATCAAATATGTTGACTATGAAGTGGAAAATATTCTAGGTATTTACGGGAAGTATACAACCGTCGTTTACGGAGACTGACCCTTTTATTTGCGAGCATCATCCCTATATGCAGTGTTCAAAAGTCATATTCTGATCGTAGTCGCCGGTGGCGGGTCTTTTAGCTAATGGATCATCGGCCCAGTTTACCGGTCAAAAAGGTAGCCAATCTCACAACCCACGCTTTTACGAAATTTCCAGCCACGGTTCCGCAAGCTTGGCAGAAAGAGCGGATCTGGCGCTTGTCATTTTTGCCTGGTCGTAAGATCTGACGGTCTGTCATGGGGGTGCCTACATCAAGGGCACTCTCGTCATGATTTCAGTTGTAATGGACAACTTCGCGGTGGGTCGCCATGTCAGAGTTTTGTTTGTGTCAGTCTATTTGGTTCTGTGGTTAAATTAATTAGCCGACTGTAATTCTACGACCGACGTGGCCGTAAATATCCACGTATATAACGGACCCGTATGCCTCGTGGTATTTGAGGGGGCGCTGTGAGGCGCCTCCCTATCCAGATACTGGATGTTTATTGAATGGAATACGTGACCTTACCATGACCCGTATGGCCCTCAGCGTCGCTGGCAACGATTTCTATTGTATGGGTCCCGGACGGCAGTGTGATACCTCCCACTGAAAACTCGACGCTATTTTCGTCTATGCTGACAATGTATGCAACCAGATAATTCACAATGGATGCCGTAATATCGACCCCGTTGTACAAAAAATGGAAGTCGGTCAGGTTTGAAAGCCCTTGAGGGTCACTCACTGTAAATCCCAAAGCAAAAGGTCCTTGTTCTACTCCTCCGGGAAAAGGAGTTATGATTATGGTCGGAGCACCTAGAGAGTTAATTCTAACTATTCTCCCGGAACCACCATCGGCAACAAGCATGTCGTTGCCGTACAGACCGCCTTCGGAAAAATGGATTTCCACCGGTCCGTCAAACCCACTGGCAAATGTGGAGACTGCCCCGGAGGGTGATATCTTAAGAATTTCACCTGTGTTTTTGTCACTGATGTACAGGAAATCACCGAAAGGTGTATTGTGGCCAAAGGCCAGGCCGATCGGGCGAGGCAAGTCTGTTACAAAGACGTCAATATTTTTGTTCGCATCAATCCTGACAACTTGGCCATCGTCGGTATTTGTCACATAGAGACATTCTCCAAACGCTCCTCCAGGGCTGAAGGCCAGCACTGAGGGACGGTCCAGATTAGACAAAAAATCAGAAACAGCCCCGGCTGCAGAGACCGTAACTATCTTATTCGCATTGGCGGAAGCAACATATAAGTCTGATCCAAAGGCACCGCCAGGTCCCCAGACCATGTCAAGCGGAGAGTCAATGCCGCTGGCAAAAGTGGTCTTTACTCCAGTCGGAGCCACTCTTACTATGTTCCCATCAGTACTGTATGAC